>JAEMPJ010000007.1 GCA_022759365.1 Thermogladius sp.
AGCTCTTCAGCTCTTCCATGACCAAATGGGTGCTCTTTATCAGGGGGTTTAGACCAACTCGATAACATGGTGATGATGGTATTAGGTTTCCAACGCCGGGGGCGGGATTTGAACCCGCGCGGGCGAACGCCCACTGGCTCTCAAGGCCAGCCCCTTAGGCCGCTCGGGCACCCCGGCTTCCACCTACTATATTACTCCTACGGGTCTTTAAATCGTTCACATAGATCCCAGGATGAAGTCAAGGTGGATAAGCTTGAGAAGCCTCCTTACCGGTATGTCAAGTATTTCAGTCGCATAGTATACTATGAAGCCGGCGGCGGCGCCGCCGACGACATCTGAGAGCCAGTGGACACCGAGTAGCACCCTGGTTAAACACACCGCTGTAGCCCAGGTGTATAGGAGGATATTCCACGGGTACCCGTATTCCCCGCCTAGGAGGAGGGAGATCGCTACAGCTCTAGTTGAGTGCCCTGAAGGGTAGCTGTAGAACTCTAGTGCTTGCAAGAGGCCTTCAGGCACCGCGCCTCCTCCCGGTCTAGGTATTCTAAACACTAGTTTCAACACGGCATCCAATACCGCTGATACCACTAGGAGGAGCCCCAGCTTAAAGGTCAGCCTGCCAAGCCTCCTCGAGCGAAAGAAATCTACAGCTACCAGTATAAGCCAGGCCACGCCTAGAAAACCTATGCTAGCGGTCTCTGTAATTAAGTCCACGAGGCTGTTGTACGCCCTGAAGTGCTCGAAGGCATATTCGTCTAAGCTCCTGGTCAATCCAGATAAGACTACTAGGGAGATCAAGGTGAAAACAGTGAGGGAGTAGCCAAGCCTCCTATAATAGAAACCCATGTACAACACCCTCTACGACCCTGGTTTACTCATGAGAGAGATTGTTATAAAGAACAATGGCGATGCCTGGGGAAGATGAGGAAAGTAAAAGCGGGTATGCTCTAGATCGGCTTAGCGAAACCCCACTTCTCCAGCGCTCTAGCAAGCTCCTTGTGATCCTTAGCGTACTCCTCGAGAGGTATACCCCTGGTTATAGCATCCAGCGCTTGCCTTACAGCCATAGCGCCTGCTCTAGGGCCGTCGGGGTGACCTACAGTGCCGCCGCCGATCTGCAGGACAAGGTCTGTTCCCAGAGCCTCAATTACTACAGGTATGTTACCTGGGTGTAGGCCGCCCGATGACACCGGCATCATCGGCTTAATGTGGTGCATATCCTGCGGCAGGTGGAATTCGTCGTCTGGGTCTGGCTGATATTTCTCCGACCTCAACATCTTGGCTATCCTAACCACATCAAGCTTAGCGCCCTCAAGCTTGCCGGCACCAGCTGTGCCTATGTGTAGTTGATCTATGCCTATTATCCTGTAGAGCTTGGCTAGCGTGTACATTGATATACCGTGGTAGGGGTTCCTCGTGATGGCGGCGTGCATAGCCCTATGTGCGTGGATAGCCAGCTTGTACTCCTCCGCGAGATCCCTTATATAGGTTAGCACCGACCAGCCCGCTACGACTACGTCGACCATTACATACGGGTTCCCGTAGTCGGCAACCAGCTTAAGCCTCCTCTCCATCTCCCTCACATCACCTGTTATGTTGGCGAACCAGGCCTTCCTCTCCCCTGTCTCCTTCTCGACTTTGTCGATGACCTTCATTATCGACTTCGCTCTAGCCTCAAACCTGCAGAAACTCGGGCTGGCGAGGTTCTCATCGTCCTTGATGTAGTCCATCCCCCCTATTAGTAGCTCAAAGGCGAGCTTCTCAACCTCCTCGGGAGAGTACCCTTCCTTGGGTTTAGGCACCGTCCCCACGATAGGCCTATCGTAGACTCTGAATATCTCTCTGACACCTTTCAAGCCCTTGGAAGGCCCCTTAAAGTGTTCTAGGAATTGCTTAGGTAGGTATATGTCCTCTACTCTAAGGCCTTCAACCCTTCTCATACCGAAGATGTTGCCCGCAACGCTTGCTAGAAACGCCGGCATATTGCCTTCCTCAAACAACTCCACCGGGTACGCTATCCTCACCAGGTAAGACCCGTCTTTCAAGTCCTTGAAGTAGTATGCCCTCCCACTCAGCCTCTTGACTCTTGAAGCATCGTACCAGCTGTAGAGTGTTGTCCATGTACCAGTACTGCTCTCAGCCGCTACTCCACCAGCAGCATCCTCGATTGTGAAGCCCTGGGCAGGCTTAATCCTGTAGGCTACTATTACATCTCTCTCGGGATCTGGCTGGTAGCTTTTATCAACGTACTCGTGATAGGGTTCGAAATCCGCTTTGCTCAAGCTTACACCTCAAAAAAACGTTATTTTGGTCTAACAAGTATTAAGCCTATCCTTGGATAAGCCGGGTCTCAATTTGAGGGTGTTTGCGTTGGGTGCTGAAAAAATTGTTTACTCGGATCCTAGGAGGAGGTTTGACTTCTTAGAGCACACAAGCGATGTGTATGTTAGAGCCCGGGGAGACAGTTTGATAAGCCTCCTCGAGAACGCGGGGGTAGCCTTGTTTGAAACCATGGTTGACACGAATAGTCTCCAAGAGAAAGTATCGAGGGATGTTGAAGCCGAGGGCTTCGACCTGGAGAACCTCCTTTACAGGTGGCTTGAATCCCTCTTAACGCTATATTACTCTGAGCGTATTATGTGCAAGAATGTCAGAGTGGAGAGATTAGTTGTTGAGAGACAGGGTGAGGAGTTGAGGTACAGTGTCGTGGGCAGGTGCCTGGGAGAGTTCTTCGACCCGGCTAGGCATGAAGGGCGTGTTGAGGTGAAGGCTGTAACGTATAGCTTGATGAGGATTGTTAAGGAGGATGAGTGGCTAGCCTATTTCGTCCTCGACATATGATGTGACGCCATGGTTTTAAGAGCGGCCGCGCACTTCTCGCAGAAGAACCTGGTCTTGTAGTCGACTTCAACAACACTATTGCTGAAGCTCATAACACACTTCCTGTCCCCACAGTGTTGCAACCCCAGTAGATGGCCTAGCTCGTGTACCACCTCCTTGGCGACTCTTTCAACGTACAAGTCGTATCGAGCCGGCTTACCGTAGTACTCTTCCCTCAACCTTTTCGTGAACACGGCAGCCGTTTTCTTCGCTGGAACGGCTAGGCCGAAAACGAAGTTTAGCCCGGGCTCATAAGCATCCAGCATCCCCACCCCGAGGCTATACCCCTCGGGGTCCAGCGTGGATGTCTTCTTGTATAGCTCTTCTACCACACAGCTGGCAATGTATTGCATCCTACCCCAATCATAGCACTTCAGGCTGGGCTTAACAACCTCAGGCCATTTATACGCCTCCAACCCGACCCCAGCGCTAGTGAAGCTGTCCTCAACAAGAGAGGATATGGTGTCGACGTACTCTAGGAACCCTGCGGCTGTTAGAGGAACAAGGTATACCCTGACCAAGACTACACCCCAGGACTCTACGAGTATGCCGCCGCGGGGACTTGAACCCCGGGCATCCCGGTCTTCAGCCGGGCGCTCTCCCAGCTGAGCTACGGCGGCCCTATTTTATTGAATCTCGTGAGGGGGATTTTAATACTTTTACTCAAATAAATAGAGGTTTGTATGCTATAGCCACGGGATGAGCCCAATTATGTTGGCGGCTATATTGGCAGGTGGTTTCGGGAAAAGGCTTAGGCCCTTCACCGAGGATTCACCCAAGCCCTTAGTCCAGGTGGCTGGGGAGTCTATCATCGACTGGCAGATCAAGTGGTTGAAGAAGCACGGTGTTAGAGAACTAGTTATACTCGCTGGCTACAAGAAAGAGAAGCTTATAGAGCATTTAGGTAGCGGTAGCAGACATGGCGTGAAAATAACCTACGTTATCGAGGACGAGCCCCTTGGAACGGGGGGTGCTGTTAAGAACGCTGAACACGTGTTATCAAAGGAGGAGGTCTTCCTCGTCTTGAACGGGGATATTCTGACAAACCTGGATCCAAAAAAGCTCGTAGCTAAATTAGAAGAGGATGATAGTCTACTCGGCGTCATAGCGTCTATACCTCTCCCAAGCCCCTACGGGATCTTGAAGATAGAGGGTGAAAAGATCACTGGCTTCGTTGAAAAACCTGTCATAACGGATTACTGGATAAACGCTGGCATATACGCTTTGAGGTCTGATAGCTTAAAGTACTTCCCGGAGAAAGGCGACCTAGAGAAGACGGCTTTCCCGAAAATGGCTGAGGAAGGCGTGCTCGGGGTTGTCAAATACGAGAACGTGTTCTGGAGGGCGATAGACACTCATAAAGACCTCGAGGAGGCATCCTACCTTATAACAAATGTTTTGAAAGGCGAACTCTAATCAGCATTTCCGGCTCACATCACTTGTCATGAGACCCTCTTCTCATCATCCGGGAACATAATTAAAGTTAAAGGAGCTTTATATAGTGCGAAGTCAAGTAGAACGGGGAAACAGGTGTAGGGCTTTTCCTACAAGGTGTTGAGGAATTATTTATTGTATTCAAAACAAACCTTTATACATGGAGATGCGTCTTGGTGCACGAGTACATCAAAAAGAGGACAAAGGAGTTTTCTGAGGGAGAGAAAGAGGAGAGGTACAAGTACCTGGGCAAGGAGGTCATCGACGTAGACGACCCTGGGCTGGATAGCATACCCGAATTCTACGGTATAGCAAACGCTATTTGGAGAGACTGGAATGAGGGGAAGATAACCACTAAAACAGCCTTGGGCAGACTACTCCTCCTTAAATTGCTGACGAATAAGAGTAAAAACCGTAAAATCGAGAAGATCCCGGAGGAAGAGTTAGAGGAGGTTAGGAAGTTCATAGACTATGTTATCCAGGTAGTTAGAAACGAGAGCAGGAAACGCGGCGAACCAGAGGAGGAGAGGACGCCCGGGTGAACCTGGCCACCGGGCATTTCATCTAAATCAACTTTTTACCACTACCCCAGACCATGTGATGAAGTTTATAAAATAGACACCCTAAGAAGTAAATAGGTGGATGCGGCGGTCGTCTAGCCTGGATCAGGACGCCGGCCCCCCAAGCCGGAGATCCCGGGTTCAAATCCCGGCCGCCGCACTACTCTATTTATATATGGTATTCGACCAGCTCAACCCTCTTTCGCTAAAGCCCATGCTAGTACAGCCGCTGATATTAAAATGAACGCTATAAACAATAGTTCTTGGAGGCCCATCAGCTTCCCCCGCATTTCTGGAGTATGTTCATTATCTCTAGGTTGACCTCCTCCACATTCACTATATTGTAGTCTGGCGTGAAGATGTAGAGGTTTAACATGTTGTTTTTAGCAGCGTTTTCTACTAGTAGCTCTACGAGTAGGTCGCGTGGCAAGCCCGTCTCATTGGCGACCCTATCCACTTGATCCAGGGCGTATTGTAGTGGGACATAGGGGTCTACGCCCGAGGTCGTTGAGCTAGGTTTAAATGGGTGGAAGAGGGGGCTAGACTCGTTGTAGTGGGATATAAGCGACGAGGACACCACTCTACCGCACGCCACGTTTAAACTCCCCTCAGCCCGCCAGGGGGCTAGGAGGTGTGAGAACCCCCAGACTACTAGGGGGTAAAAGACCCCCAGGATTAACAAGAGGGCTACCAGGAGTATAAGGGGTGCCAGGACTTTGGGAGCGGTCTTAAGGGCCTTCACCAGTGTACCACCCCGTAGATAGCCCAGGCAACAGCCGTGTCTAACAGTTTTATCGCGATGAATGGTATTATAGCCCCTGTTAAACCGTAGACGAGGAGGTTTCTCGCAAGCAGTTTCTTGTAGGTTGAGACCTTGAACCCAGCCCCTTTCACCGCCAAGGGGACCAGCATAGGTATAATTATCGCATTAAAGATCATCGTGGCCAAGACTGCCGTAACAGTGTTGTAGAGGTTGAGGAAGTTCAGGAAGCCCGCCTGGGGGAATACTGTTGATATTACGAAGGGTAGTATTGTGAAATACTTCGCGATATCGTTCATTATGCTGAACGTCGTGAGAGCGCCCCTCGTGGTTAGAATAGACCTGCCCAGCTTAATTATGTCTACGATCCTAGCCGGGTTGGAGTCCAGGTCAATCATGTTAGCGGCCTCCTTAGCGGGCCTCGTCCCCGTGTGCATCGCCACGCCCACATCCGCTTTAGCTAGGGCCGGGGCGTCGTTTGTCCCGTCACCCATGACAGCTACTACATGACCATTCTTCTTCTCCCTCTCCACGAGCAGTAGTTTATCCTCCGGCTTGGCTTGAGCGTAGAAGTCCTCTATACCAGCCTCTCTCGCTATGCTCTCAGCTGTATACGGGTTGTCGCCTGTTATCATTATCGTCTTAATACCCATTAACTTGAGCTCCTGTATTTTCTCCCTGATACCCTTCTTCAATCTATCCCTTAACACGACGAACCCCACGAGGTTTTCGTTGAAGGCAACCAGCATAGGAGTGTCGCCCCTAGAGCCGACTCTCTTAACTATGTTATCGATCACTGGGTCGCTCTCTATATTCAGCAACTTCATGATAGCGTCAGGCGCCCCCTTGACAATCCTCGCCTCACCGCCAAGCTCTCTCAAGACGAGTAGCTCCTTCTCCACCCTGGATAAGGGGGCGAGTTTGACCTCCCCGAAAACCGACCTACCCTTACCCTTACCCCACGAGAATACAATACCCCCATACCTCCTGCTAGGCGTGTACTCGATTCTAGAGGCCACCATAGCCTCATCTATCAGGAGCTGGGATGGCCTGTACCCCTTCTCCTCGGCGAGCTCTATTATCGATTTACCTTCGTGTGTAGAATCCCCTATAGCCGACAAGTAGGCTGCCACCGCTACATCTCTCTCGCTGTAATTACCTAGAGGAATGAACTCGACCGCGCTTCTAACGCCCTCAGTTATAGTGCCAGTCTTATCGAAGATCACTGCGTCAACGTCGCCGGCCGCTTCAACCGCCTTACCAGACTTGGCTATCACATTATGCTCAGCTAGCCTGAGGACACCTGAGATACCTATGGCTGGGAGTAGGCCGCCTATAGTGGTGGGCATCAATGCTACTAGAAGCGATATCATGAGGGATGGGTCGGGGTAGTTGCCGAAAGCCCCCATCACAAAGTATAGCGCCGCCACCACGATTAGGAAAATCATTGAGAGCCCTAAGAGCAACATCGATAACATTACCTCACTCCTCATCTTACCCCTCTTAGCGGTCGAGATCAACGCTATCATCTTATCGAGGTAGCTTTTACCCGGCTCCGCAGCTATTTCGACCACGATTTCGCCGGCGACTACTCTAGTCCCCGAGATAACTCTATCCCCCTTCCTCTTCAACACGGGCTCTGACTCGCCTGTCAGCATTGACTCGTCGACAAAGGCCTCGCCATCCGAGACAAACCCGTCTTGCGGTATCACCTCATTCTGTCTAACGATCACGTAGTCTCCTGGCTTCAACTCGCTTGACTTAACTTCAACGATCTTCTCGCCCACAATCTTGTGGGCTATTATTATTTTCTCGAACTGCCTCAGGTAGTCCACTCTAGCCTTAGCCTCATGCTCCGATAGGGATTCAGAGAATGTGGAGAACCAGACTGTCAACACCAGGATGACAAAAACCGCTATGTAAAACCACGCGCTAAGGTATCTTGAAGGCGTGAACACTAGGGGTAGTTCGAAGAATGCGCCGAGCTCCACGATGAACATTATAGGGCTAGTTCTCACTAGGTAGAACGGGTTTAGCCTCTTAACAGATTCGACTAGAACCCTAAACCAGTTGATTTCGACTCTCCTCAACTCAACCGCCCATCATCATCGGGCCGATCACGAGGAATGGGAAGAATGTTAGCGTTGTCAAGATTAGTATCATTACGATAGAGAACACCACGAATAGAATACCCTGAGTCTCAACCGGCTCCTCAACCATACTCCTCTTAGCTTTGTAGATATCCTCTGCTATTAGCAGGAATAGGATTATGGGCAGGTACCTTCCCAGGAGCATAACTATAGCTGTTGAAACATTCCAGAAAAAGGTGTTCCCTAAAGAACCGAGGTAGCTTGAGCCGTTGTTGGCTGCGGCTGAAGTGAACTCGTACAAGACCATAGTGTAGACCTGGGGGTTTAAAACACTGGAGAAAGAGGTGTACTCTCTCAACAATAACGCTATTGAAGTAGGGATCAATATTAAAGCCGGGTGCAGTAGGAATACAACTGTTGACAATTTAACGATCCTCACAGATATCGGGATGTTTATGAATCTCGGCGTTTTACCCACCATCAGCGAGCCGATGAAAACCACTATGAATAAGTATGTCAGCAAGTAGAGGAGCCCCACCCCGTCTGCCCCTGGTATAGCCTGTAGGAACATCGATAGGAGGAGGGAGGTCACCGCTGAAGGCTTCATGCCAAGCAGGCTTGAAGCAGTCGCACCTGTGTTAGAGAGAATTGAAGCGGTGTTGAAAACCAGTGTAGCCGAATACCCGAGTCTCGGCTCAATGAGGTTGGCTAGAGGTGGGAGCCCATCTAGAATAGAGATTAATATTATTATAAAGGCCGTTAGGTAGGCTATGGCAAACAAGGATAAACCCCTCTTCTTCCCGACAATCTCGCCGTAGGTGAATAGCAAGCTTGTTGGTATTAGGAGCATTAAAACCGACTCGATGAAGCTTGTTAAACCACTAGGGTTCTCGAATGGATGTGCTGAATTAGACCCGAAGAATCCGCCTCCGTTTGACCCGAGAAGCTTTATAGCCTCGAAGGACGCGATGGGGCCTAACCTTATGGTAAAGGACCCGGTGTATGGGTTCTCGACTAAAACCCACTCTCTAAAGCTCTGGGGAACCCCCAGGGCCGCTAGGATTAATGCGCTTACCAAAGACAGGGGTAATAGGAGTAATCCTATGATCATCACCAAATCGCGGTAATAGTTGCCCGCTGGAACCCCCTTCAGCGCGCGGAGGAATGCGAATGAGACGGCTATGCCTGAAGCTGGGGCTATGAACATGGTTGTCCCTATGACAACGCTCTGAGCCATATTAGTCAGAGCCAGCTCCCCAGCATAGTGTTGGAGATTCGTGTTTGTGACAAAGGATACTGCTGTATTAAATGCTAAATCCCACGGTAAGTCGGGGCCGTTGAAAAACAGGCTCTGCTTCGCCAGCAACACCGTGTCCACTACGATCAAGAGGATGTTGAAGAAGAGTAGGTCTTTCGCATACTCTTTGAAAGACTTCCTAACCGAAGTATCCAAGCCCAGGCGCTCGAGGAATTCGAACATCTTGCCTAGAGCTCTAGGGGGATTTGTATTCCAATCCACTGCAATCAACTTGATTAGGCGGCTTAAAACACGCGCTAACACGGCCACAGTGACAAATATTGTCAGCCAGTAGACTATCACCACTTGTATCATTTAGAAACCCTCTTCTCGATACTCAACTTGCAGGCATGTAACCAGGCGAAACCTTGTTACATCAGCTAGGCCTTGTCGAATGCAAAACCACCCTTATTCTAAGCCTGTGGCCTTCATATAGTGATTTTAATTAGATTGATTCAGTATTATTAAGCTTTAACAGTTCAGGGCTCGAGATATATAATCATGTAACCCTTCTTACTGATTTTCTCAACCCTCCCATAGACTTTACTTGCCTTCTCTAAGATGCTCTCCCCACCCCTCGCCAAGACGAATTGTGCCCACCCGCCGGGTTCAAGGTAGTTGATTGCGTTCAACACTATTTTCTCCACAACGCTCATTCCAGCTGAGAGAGGTGGGTTAGAGTATATCGCGTTGAACCTTAAGCCCTTAAACGGGGTGTAGGAGTCCCCCTCTACTACTGTGACTCTATCTTCAACTCTATTCAACCTGGCATTCATTTTCGCTACTTTCACTGCGAGAGGGTTGATATCAACCATGAACACCCTAATGTTCGGTGAAACCTTGGCTACGGATATACCTATAACCCCGTAACCGCACCCGACGTCTAGGACGTTGCCCCGTGGTGGTATTTTCAAGTACTCCAGGAGTAGGCGTGTCCCTTCATCCACCTTGCTTCCCGAGAACAAGCTGGTGTAGGATACGAATTGGAGGGTTACCCCTCTGTAGACAAACGGGATTAACACTTTTTCCCCTAAACTCCCCTTCCTGAAATAATGGGTCAAGTCCCTGAAACCTGCCTCCTCCAGGCTTGTGGATACACTCCTGTCGGCATATACACCCTCTTAACTTTGACGACAACGCCCCTGCTCATATTCTTGATCTCCCCCGAGTCGTACTGTGAGACCCCTAGGGCGACTAGTTCGCCTTTTAAAGTGAGCAGAGCCACGGTCGAACCCTTTCTAACATCGCTGGTCAACCTGGCAACACCAGGGGCAGCTAGGTTGGCGCCGTGGGCTACCGCGTCTACAGCTGTGTCCAAGATCATAATCTTGGGCATGTGGACAATCGATACTTCAACGGGCTGTACAACCCTCCTCAGCAGTCTCTCGTCCCCGCTCTCCCTCCACAAGGTGACCGCCTCCATCACCTCCTGCATCGTGAACAATGTTTCATCCTCTTTGAAAGGCCCCGTCCTAGTCCTCCTCAACTCCCTCATGTGGGCTCCAACACCCAGGAGCAAGCCCATGTCGTGGGCTAGTTTCCTCATGTAAGTCCCTGGGTCTGATGTAACCCTTAACAAAGCAAACCTTCCAGTGTATTCGAGGAGCTCTATTTCATAGATCCTCCTCTTCCTCAAAGTCCTCTTCACGCTCGACCTGAGGGGCGGCCTCTGGTAGATCTCCCCTCTAAAATACTCTACAACCCTCCTCAGCTTATCCTCCTCGACTTTATCGTGTAATTGGACAACCATCACGTATTCTTTAACCGTGTGTACTACATTGCCTATAACCTTAGTAGCGTTCTCCAACCCTACAGGCAGGACACCTGTAACCTTGGGGTATCCCCGCCCTCTTCACGAGGGCTCTAGGGTACCCCCGTGCCCAGCCTTGCTGACCCCTAGTAATCTCTTAACCCACGCGACGACCTCATGGCTCGTTGGCCCAGGCGGCTTATCTAGATTTATCACCCCGTTCACTATGTGCTCTTGAATAGGCCTCTCGTAGGGTAGCTTACCGTAATCAGGGGATGTATCTGCTTCTCTAACCGTGATCCACTCGTTTTTATACCCGGCTCTCACCGTGATATGGTCTATGAAGGCCAGGGCTTTCTCGACTATACCCATCCACCGCACCCTAGTCTTATGTTATAGAAGGGCGTATTTAATCATGCTATAACGCATCTCCCGTCTCTTTGGCCCTTGGGCATCTACACGGGCTCAACTGGTTTTAGGATCCCATATAATTCTAAGTTGTGTGAGTATCCCAAAATTTCTTCTTGTTTTCTACCATGATTTTCAAAAAGCTACTCAGATAGCTTTCGGGGAGATTTTAATTTTTTCTCTCATGAAGTCCGTTAGACCGCTCTCCCCAATCGCTTTGAGCACTTCCTCGTCGCTCGCACCTCTAGAAATCGCCACTTTCTTATCAAGAGGCTCGATGTGCTTGATGTTGACCCTCCTCCTTTTCACGCCCGTTAGACTCTTCGGCCCTGTTATCAAGACGAATGTGTCATCAATTATGTCCACAATCACGCATTTCCTGCCTGCTTCTCTACCGGTTAGTTTGACGCATATCCTACCTATTTCAATAGCAGGCATAATCAACCCCCTTAATGAATAGCAGTTTTTCGTGTTTTTAAAAACTTGTCTATACTCGACTTTATGATCGCGAATGTTTCGTCTACTGTCAGAGTTGAAGTGTCTACTATGAGGTTGAATATGGATAAATCCGTTGGATCTATCCCGTAGTATTCAATAAACCTCTTTCTCTGGACGGTTTCACGTATAATTGTCTCGCGGAGCGCCTGATTAAAAGGCTTGCCGTCTCTCGCGGCTATTCTCTGGACGCGGATGTTCAGGGGGGCCGTTATGTATATTTTGAAATCGACTATATCGCTTGCAATCCACGCGGTTAAATGCCCGTCTAAGACGATGTTGTCCTCTAACGCGAGTTGGAATGTCCTCCGGTCGATCTCTAAGTCTATGCTGGGGTCTCTAGCCGCTATTAGCGATAGCTCCTCGATGGTGAGACCCCTCGACCTAGCTATCTCCCTGAAAATACTTCCAGCAGAGTAGTAGACTAGAGAATACGCGTCCGCTATTCTTCTAGCCTGAGTCGTCTTACCGCTACCAGGAGGCCCGCTTACAGCTATCCGAACCAAAACCGGCACCGCTCTGAGGGGGTTTGGAGGTTAGGCGGCAGCCCTAGCAGACTGCCTCAGCAGTCTCGCAAGGCATCTCGGGCAGATCACGCCGCCGTAAATCCTCTCAGGCCTCTTCTCCGTCTTAGCCAGCTTCCTCAACTGGCTAGGCCTCAGCCTTGGAACGCCGTTCAAAGGCCTCCCGCAGATTGCGCAGTGTGCGACCGAAGGCTTCCTCTTCTCATAGTGTATCTTCAGCTCACCGCCAGGCGTCCTAACAACAACCCTCCTTAGACTCCTAGACCTGTACATTGGCCTAGGCATCCTTGTAACCCTCGCGGTTCCTATCGTGTAATCCTGAAAATCGGCTTGGAGCTTTATAAATCCTACTACTCGCCAATAAGCTTCTTCAGCAATGGGTATGCCTCGAGAGCCCTCTCGTAGGCTATCAGCATGTAGTACTGTTGGACGATACCTATTGCCAGGAGTAGGCCCATCCCACCGCCGTATACGCCGAGAACATCCGAGAGCGCAGCTAGGACACCGACTATCAGGCTTGAGAGAATTGTAAGCGGTGTAATGTATTTCTCGAGCATTTTCTCAAGTATCTTCGGGTTCCTCCTCATCCCGGGCACCTCCATCCCGCTGTCGACTAATTGCTGTGCTTGAGCTGAAGCGTTTAAACCCGATACTTCAACCCACATGTAGCCGAACACTATTGAGAGCGATACCAGCACAACAATGTAGACAACAGTCTTGACGGGGTCAGCGTACGCGCTGTAAACCCCTAGCGGGGAGTTCAAGTAGTAGGCCAAGCCGCCAACCAGGTTCCCGTTCTGATCGTAGGTGGCCAGTGCATTAACCAGCCACTGAGGTATTACTCCACCGCCGTAGGTTCTAAACAGCGAGGCGAAAACGAGTATGTCTGCGTAGAGTATTCCGACGAAGAGGACTGGGATGTTCGACACATAGAGGAATTGGAGGGGTATCCTAGTCTTGATGGATTGAAGCCTAGGCGTGGTGATCGGTATGTTTACTTTTATGTTACTCAAGTAGATTAACAGGATTGAGACGACTATTGTAGCTATTAACCCGACGAGATCCCTGCCTCCTGGTCTCACCATCACGCTGGATATACTGCCGCCGCTCGACAAAACTTGGATCAAGTAGGGTATTAGACCAATGGCTGCGCCGTTTATTACGACAGGGCTGAACGTGTTCCAGAATATTATGGTCGCCACGCCTGCTAGTATGAACAGGCTTACACCAGATCCGATCCCCCAGCCCTTCTGTATCATCTCGTCGAGGAGTATAGCTACGTAGGCGCCAGCGAAGATCTCCAGGCCGACAACAAGCCTCGCAACCCAGGAGGCTGAGCATGATGTAAACGGGTTCGACCCGGTGACAGGCCAGTACCTGCAGGAGAGGACATACATGGCTGCCTCGAAGACAGCTAGTATTACAGCGAGGGTTTTCTGCGCTGAAGTAAACTTCTTCCTGTCTTCGGGGTTCGTCAAGTCTAGATCTATGAGTTTAGCGCCAACAAGGATCTGCATTATCAAGCCCGCTGTAACAATAGGCCCGATACCGAGCTCCATTAAAGTACCTCTATTAGAGGCGAATATTACCTGGATTAGCAGTATCTGCTGCTGCGGCTGGATCGGGATACCGTATAGGGGCGTGTTCGCCATGATCAAATACGCGATTAAAGCCATCGCGGTCCAAAACAACCTCTCGTAGAGTGATGGTTTCCTCTCCGGCTTCTTGGCTGTAGGCATGTAATCGGCGATCCTGGCCATCACATCTAGAGTACCCATTACCAACACCGTTTTCTCCAGAGAGCCGACGCAACTACTTGGGTTAAAGATGCCTCCCGGCTATTAAAACTTAACCGCCACGTTGAAAAAACTTTTACTTACTTTACTTACTCTAGGAGTTGGACTACGCCACCCGCCTCCTCAATCTTCCTCCTAGCGTTCTCGGTGATGTATTCGGTTATCACTTTCATCCTTTTCGTTACCTTCCCCTTCCCAGTCACCTTGTTGAAGCCGAGCTTCGTGGCGTCTATAACAATCATGCCTTCCTCCACTACAGCTTTGCCCTCTCTAACAAGTTTATCCGCGATCTCATCGAGTACTCCGACGTTGATTTCCCTCACAAGCTCCGTCCTGCTAGTCGGGTTCACGAAGCCGTGTTTACCATACCAGTCGGGCGCGTACTTCAACATCCATATCCACTTGTGCTTATGCTGGCCCACCGCACCAAATCCACCTCTAGAACCACTCTTCCTGTGCTGTCCCACCCTACCCCAGCCCATCGTCCTGGTCCTACCCCTTAGCTTCCTGCTCTTCTTCCTCTTCCTCACGACCACGATACACCACCTACAGCATTCTTTTAATCAAATCGTTGATCCCGCTACCACGGTAGCCTAATTCGCCGTGATCCCCTATGGGCTTTTTAACGCTTCCCTTAAACCCTCCTCTAGGGGGGTGTAACCGGAAGACGGGTTTGATGACGTCCTGCTTGTGGAGGACTATCTCGCCTGACGATATCTTTCTCGCCAGCTCCTCAAAGCTGTCCACGTTGAAGAACTTCTTCAGGATGTCTCTACTTAGCTTCAAGCCTCCCTTGACACGCCCCCTCTTCTCCAAGAGCAGGGCAAGCGTCTCCTCATCTATCTCACCCCAGGTAACCCAGTCTTTCACCTTCATCAGCATTCCTTCTAAGCCGGGTAGATCCTTCGGGTATATCACCAAACTATACTTCCTCCTTAGTCTAAGCAGGTTGAGAGTATGCTCGACGTCCGCAGGGGTGTCGGGTATCCCCCTGATCCTTATCACAGCGTAGAGTACTGGCATCCCCAAACCCCTACCCTCTCAGCCAGTCGAGCGGTGTAACGAACCTGTATGTGTTTTTAAGGGCGTTGACTGTCGCCTTAGCGAAGTTTACTGTGGTTCTCGTCTCACCGAACGTGTCTGTCCAGGCATCCTTTATACCCGCCAACCTCAGGACAACCTTGGCGACCTCACCTGCCACAAGCCCCGTCCCCTTTGGGGCTGGTTTTATGATAACTCTCACACTACCGCTTTTACCTTCAACAGTGAAGGGGACGCTATGCGGCTCACCACACCTACACTCCCAGCTACCACACCCCCTCCTGACGGGAACTATGTTTAACTTGGCGTCTCTGATAGCTTTGTTCAAGGCTTCAACGTATTGTTTTGCCTTACCCAACCCCACGCCAACAAAACCGTCTTCGTTGCCGACGACAACTATAACCCTGAACCTTGTCCTCCTGCCCGCGTCAGTCATTTTCTGGACTAGACCAGCGTCTATCCTCTCGTACTTCAAATTAGGTAGAAGGTAGTCAACTATCTCCGGCTCCAACAAGGGGAGGTTCCTATCGAATATCTCCTTCAACGACGTGATCTTGCCTTCAAGCACTAGTTTACCCACTCTAGTCCTCGGAACCCACTTCTCTAAAGCCGCTTTATCCACCGCGCTCGAGCTCATATCAACCACCATACTCCACTATTATCTTCTTCTTAACCTCCTCGAAGTGTTGTGGGAGCTCCTCAGGGTTTAAACCTTTCGCCAAATACCTCGAGAAGTATCTCTCTAATAGACCTTTCTCTCTAAGGATTTTAGACCACGAAGCTATATGCTCCCCTCTAATCCTATCATCGCTCGGGAACATCCCTTCACCCACAGGTATACTCAGGCCGGCGTCTATCCCGCCTTTAGCGGCTGCGAACACTATCCCTCCCTTCACAGGTTTATGAAGTCCTATATCGAGAATCGCTTCTTTAATACCCTTCCTCAAAGCCCTATAGCCTGCTAAAAGCCCTGTTAAATATGCTGAGGGGGTGTTAGCCGTGCCGCCTTTCCAACCGTACTTCTTGACTAGCTCGTTGGAGTGTGCTGAAGCCACTATGTAGTCTCCGTTCGGCTTAGCTACTGCTACTTGAACCCAGATGTAGTTCAGGGTTTTCCTTACAATGAACCTCGGCTTCCCGGATATCACCATCCTGTATCTCTTGTAGTAGTTTGTTTTACCCTCTCTCCTCCTTCTCTTCGGAACCTTGTATCTAGGTCCTCTAGCCATATCCAACACCTACTTTTTCAAAATGCCTTGCTCAACAAGGTATGTTCGGAGGGAGTTGAAGGACTTGAAGAAACCACCCTTCGCAAGCATGTAAAGCCTCCTGTAAGTCTTCTTGTCTATAAGCTTCCTATCCCTCAAGTACCTTAGATACCTCCTCATCTTCCTAATCTTATTCATCCACGCCTCTTTTTCATCCATTCTAGCCGTCCTAACTCCCTTCCTCTTCCCACTTCCCCTCCTCCTACCCTTCTTCCTCTGGGCGTGCCTTACTTTACTACTGTACCCAGCGTTCCTGTGAACCGGGACGACATAGATGGCTTTTTCTTCGATAAGCCTCTTAATCTCCTCTCTTGTTATAGCATCAGCGACATCATCCACCCTAGCTGGATCCACTCTAATTCTCGAGACACCTACCCCAAGTATCTCGGAGGCTAATCTCTTCTGGAAAGTTAGGTCACTCATCCGCTACGCACCTCCACCACGGCCGGGGGGTTAGCCACTTTGAAGCCTCTCGATACAGCTGCTCTGTAAATCTCGATCTTCTTCTTCAACCCTGTATTGCCACTTATATATATAATGTTCTTCGAGGGATCCAATTTGTTGAGTTCCTCAAGGGTCGATACAACCGCCGGGATTAGCCCGGATGGGTGGTAGCCTCTTACTTCGGATGGCCCGCCGTAACCCACCGATACTAGAGGCGGATAGCCTTTCAGTTTTCTTTTAACCTTGTTGTCAATGCCCTTGGGCTTACGCCATTTAGGATCGTTCTTGAACTTCGGTTTCTTCCACCACAAGTACCGCAGGAACTCGGGTTTCTTGGATTTAATCCTCTCCCTTAACTTTAGCAAGCGTTCTATGTCATCTCTCAATTCCAACACCCCTCTCATATAGGTAAATGCCGTCAGCAAAAATCCTCCTGTCGAGGTCTCTTATCTTAGTAGCTCTCTCTATGTTAGCCGCTGTTTGACCGACCTCCTCAATATCTATGCCTGTTACGATAACGTCCTCGCCGGATACCTTTACTTTCACGTTTCTTCCATGGATCTTCGCTATCCTATCGGCTTTTTCCCCGAGGAAGTTCTTTATCCTAACAACATTGTTCTTCTCATCGACCTGCACAGTGATTGGGAAGTGTGAGTAAATTATCTTAAGCTTGTATGTGAAGCCTTTTGTCACACCCGTTATCATGTTCTCGATGTGTGCCGCTATAGTGCCTACCAGGGCCTTTTTCTTCCTGTCCAGCAAATACCCCTCTACAATAACTCTGTTCCCTTCCACTCTAATCCCGACACCTTTAGCATGGCTGAAATCTTTCTCCAGCTCTCCAAGAGGCCCTTTAACCCTGACCTTCAACCCTTCTACTTCAACGCTAACGTTATCGGGTATATTGATCGTAGAGCTGGAATACACTGCCTTAGCCATCCCCACCACCTAGTAGACGTAGGCTAGTAGGACTCCTCCCAAATGCTTCTCGACTGCCTCCCGGTGGCTCATAACTCCGCTTGATGTGCTTATGATTAGAACCCCGATATTGTAGGCTGGCAAGTACCTCTTCAACCACTCCGGGAATTCCACAAGCTCCCGGTACGTCACGCTAAACCTCGGCTTGATAACCCCGATCTTGTTAATCCTCCCGAGTAATTGAACCTTAACCTTACCCCACCTACCGTCGTCGATGTACTCGAATTCGCCAATATACCCCTCTCTCTGGAGAACCTTCAACACGTTTAATATGAGCTTCGACGCGGGCATTATCAATACTTCACTCTTAGACCTCATCGACGCGTTCTGAATCGCTGCCAGGGCATTAGCGAGCGTGTCCATCATAACCATAAGCAACACCTCCCTCTATATTGGTTAAAAAGCTTATTTAACCATATTTTTTAAACCCTATTGAAGCCGCTAGCTCTCTGAAACACTGCCTGCAAAGGTATAGCCCATATGCTTGTATAACCGCGTCCCTGGAGCCGCATCTCCTGCACTTCCTACTGCCCTTCCCATAGGTTCTTTCCTTTGGGAGCCTATACTTACCCATCAAACCACCTACTCTGGGACTATCTCCACCCCAAGCTCCTTCTTGAGCAAGAGCATGGCTTCCTCCTTTGAAACCCTGTGCCTCCTAGGCACTCTCTTCTTCCTCATCCTCTTCCTCCTCATAATCCTATAGCCAGGCCTCTCAATTGTTATACAAACATCCATCCCGAAAATACCGACCTCAGGGTCGTACTTCACGCCAGGGATGTGTATGTGCTCTTTAATCCCGAAACTGACATTACCGTTGTCGTCGAAGCTCGAGGCCTTCAGCCTGTAACCAACGGCTTCTAATGCTTTCCTGAGAAAGCTCAACGCCTTCTCGCCTCTTAGAGTCACCATTGCCGCTATATTCTCGCCTTTCCTAATACCGAAATCCCTAATAGTCCTCTTAGCCCTCCTCGGCACAGGCTTAGCACCAGTCAGCTCTTCCAGAACCTTCATCGCTTTACCCAACCTATCCGTCGCAGAACCGACGGAGATGTTCACTGTAACTTTTGTTATCCTCGGCTTCAGCATTGGATTGCTATTCCATTTTTCCAGAATTTTCTCTTCTTCAATCACTACCCCGGATGTCATTTCCACGCGCCCTCCGGCAGTGTGATCAAGGGCTTCTCCTTACCTATTGGGAAAACATAGTTCAAGCTTGTCTGGAACAAGTTGCCGTTTTTATCCTCGATTACGGCTATACTCCTTCTAACACCCATACCCCTGTAAACGCTCTTCAGCAAGCCCACTCTACCAACGTTTCTCCCACCGGATATTATCACCAGGGTGTTCTCTGCGAGAGGTATGTAGTCCATTATCTTATTGTCCGCTAGGGATAGTTGTATGGTGCCAAGGGTATCGTATACATCCTCAACTGGGTTTCTTGGATCGCTCACTCTAACCAGAACGTTCCTGCCGTCGTGTAGGTTTAGCTGGATATGACCTCCCTTAACTGTAACCTTGTCCTCAATCCTGCAGAGCTTGAACGAGGCTTCTTCCCGAGGTATCTTGACAAACCCTATGACCTTGGTTGGGACAGGCACAACCCTGTAATACTCGTCCGTTGGCACGATATGCAGGACGTCCATGAAGCCGACTGGGAACTTGTAGTCGCGTACGACACGCCCGTCTATTCTGAAGTTCCCCTCGGCTATAAGCCTCCTAGCCTCTCTAGCGGTTTCAGCGTACCCGAAGACGTTTCTCACAACAATTAACAGGGGTAGAGAGTACTCTATCGGGTGCGGGCCCGGGGATGGTTTAACAGCCCACTTAAACTCTTTTCTCAGAATCGGCCAGTAGTATGGTGCCGCCAGGGCCTTTAAATGCCTCGAACCCGTCATTCTCCCCCACCCTTCCTCCGCTCTATGATTTTCATCCTATACTTATCGCTCAAGTCTAGCTTCGTTATCATAACCTTGCTGGGGTGAATCGGGTAATAGACTAGTGTTCCATCAGCTTTCTTCACCTGCACGCCCTCAACAAAAATCCTAGCCTTCTTCAAGTCCACGTCCACGACTTTGCCTTCATGCCCCTTCCAATCCCCTCTAAGTATCTTGACGGTGTCGCCCTTGCGTACAGGGAGCCTTTTCACACCATATTTCTCCGCGAGCTCGTCGCTTAGTTTAGCTGTGAGTAACTTGTGCCTTAAGTGTAGCTTAGCCTCGTAGAGGGCTTTACGTTGCTTAGATGGTTTTTTAGAGGTTGTTAAAGCCATCCATCCCACCTAGACGATCATTGTAGCTAGGTTTGCTATCTGGGGCCACCTCTCCGCGGCCTCCCTGGCCACCGGGCCTCTTATCTCGCTCCCCTTGGGCGTCCCCTCGGGGTTAAGCAATACTACAGCGTTATCCTCGAATGCCACCCACACGCCGCTTGCCCTACGGTAAGGCCTCTTCTGTCTTATGACTATGGCTTTGAAGACCTGCTTCCTGACGCTCGGGGTACCCTTCTTAACCGTGACTACAACGAGGTCGCCTACACCAGCTGGTGGAACCCTCCTCAGCCTACCCTTGTAGCCTGGGACGCCTATTATCATTGCCTCTTTACCACCACTGTTATCGGCCACTACTACACGGGAACCGACTTGGAGACCAGTGTTAACCCTACGCCTGGAGAAAGCTGGTTTACCTGCTACAGCTCTCTTCGCGCCCATCTCAACCACCCTTCTTGACTACGCCTAAAACAACAAATGAAACACTCTTAGCCAAAGGCCTTGTCTCACCTATAACGACCACATCCCCTTCTTTCACCTTAATGCACGGCGGGAGATGAGCGTGAATATGTTTATGCCTCCTCTCATACCTCTTGTACTTGGGGTCGTAGTACAAGTAGTCGTGCCTGACGACAACCGTCCTCTGCATTTTAGCGCTTTTAACCACACCTGTTAGAATAGCGCCTCTCACCTTCACGTGCCCGTGCCAAGGGCACTTAGGATCGTTACATGTCTCGCTAGGCGGCTCCACACCCTTAATGCCGATGTTACGCGCCACACTCATTTAAACCACCTCTTAGCTCTCTTAAGCCTTTCAGCTGGTCTACCTAAGATTAAATCCCCCTTTATAACCACTACTTCCCCGTTAGGGAGCTTGAATTCAAATACTCCATTGGGCTTTAAAACCCTAATTCTTCTACCCGAGCTAGTCTCGAGGAGGAGGGTTTTCAAAGTCTCATCAACAACTACACCCTCTAATCCATTGAGTTTTTCATCCGTGTACGATAAAACACGTATTCTTAAGCCTATCAACTCGTGGTAGAGAATATTCTTACTGCTTAGCTTCAACTCCTGCACTACCTTCACTTGCCTCTTCCCCGGCAACCTCCTCGGCAACCACGGTTTTACCCGCCTTAGCCTCCTCCCTCATGACGGTTAGTATCCTCGCTATGTCCCTCCTAACGTTCCTTATTCTACTTGTATTAGTTAGAGTCCCCACCCTCGACTGCATCCTCAACTTGGCTAACTCCATCCTCAACTCAAGCAACTTCCTCTCTCTTTCCTCGGGAGGCATTTTCCTTATTTCACTTGCCTTCACTCGCACCACCTTCACCAGTAGCTTCCACTCCACTCTCTTTAGCCGGTTGTAGTAGGGATTGAAGCTCCTCGGGCTTTAATGCCTTGATCTCCACCTGGTCTGGTAGCGGGATGGACGGCTTCACTATAATCACCTCGACACCGAATATACCGGGCTTCAACAGTGTTTTCGCCACAGCCCTGTCGACGATGTAGTCCACTAGATCCCCCGCCTTGTAGATCTTACCAGTCCTCATCTTCTCGTACGTGGCTCTTTCACCCCTCAGCTTACCGCTTATAACTATTTCGGCGCCGAGGGCTCCCGCATCCATAATCCTCTTCAACATCGCCATCATCACCCTCCTGTATGGTATCTCCTTCTCCAGCGCCCTCACAATCCTGTAGGCTACTACCCTCGCGTTCAGGTCGGGGTCTGGTACTGGCGAAACCGTTATGTTAACGTTCTCAAGCCCGAACCTCGTCTGGAAGATCGTCGTCAGCTTTCTGATCACGGAGCCACCGCGTCCAATAAGCCTACCCGGGTACTCAGCGTAGATCACCACCCTGTGGCCTGTAGGCGTCTTATACAACTCGACGCCAGCGTAGCCTGCGTCTACAAAATAGTTTCCAAGGAACTGGTCTATCATGGTCTTCTTTATACCGAGGTTAATGAAGTATTGCTTAACTCTTGAGCCTACCACTCAACCCACCTCCTTCACTATGATCTCCACGTTGGTTGTCCTACGGTATTTGGGTGTAGCCCTGCCAAAGGCTCTAGGCATGTATCTTTTAAGGGTTACACCTTTATGAGCGGCCACGTGGATGATTACGAGCTTCTCCTTATCTAAACCCTTATTCTCCGCGTTCGCCTCGACGTTGTCCAGGATCTCGAGCATGTACCTCGCGGCTTTAACAGGGTATCTTCCAGCCGGCCACCCGTATTTCCCGGCCAAACCCCTCTTGTGGCTTACCTTGCCGAAGTACCTCCTAAACGGTATAGGCTCCTTGAGTTTGATGACGTTCTCGAGGAGCCTCCGGGCGTCCTTGAGCTTCAACCCTTTGATCGCCGCCGCGACCTCCCTCATGTACTTTATGGAGACGGGTATATCGTATCTCACAGCCTTCGCTATCTTTGATTCATCCCTGAGTTTAAGCGAGTAGTGCCATGTAGGCATCAAACCACCTCTACGTCTTCAAAGCGACGAACATACTGCTCCTCGTAGCCTTTAGGCCAGGCTCGCCGTGGACGACCTTCTTGGTTGTAGGGCTGAACTCGCCGAGGTAATGCCCAATCATCTCGGGTGTTATCTTAACAGGCTGAAACTCCTTACCGTTGTATACAGCTATAGTTAGACCGACCATCTCTGGCAGAACGATCATATCCCTGACATGGGTCTTGATAACGGCTTTCTTAGCCAGCTCAGGCTTCTGCCTTATCTTCCTTATCTTCGCGAGCAACCTTATCTGGGCTTTAGTGAAGCCTCTCTTCAAGCTCCTCCTAGCCCTAGCAGGTAGCAACTCGATGAGTTCATCCATTGGCATTGAGAGTAGCTCCTCTAAGCTCTTACCTCTATACCTAAACTTCTTCCACTCGGGCGGCATATCTCTTAAATCCACTGCCACTGGGATACACCTGTAAGCACTCGATCCAGATATGCCTGTGTCTAGATTTTAATGTTTAACCTCTTTTTAAGTAAAATGGGTAGTTTGCTGGGATTTTTAACGATTATCGTCTCGCACCCCACATCCCTTAATCTCCTTAAAACCTCATTATCGTGTCGCGGCGGCGTTACCACGATGACTCTCACACCCCTCTCGATTAGCTCTGAAACCTCAACCCATGGCTCAGTATCTCTCACCGTCTGCTTGAGATCCGAGACTATGAGGACAACCCTGCTCGTCGGCTTGGCCTTGACTGCCCTGATCGCCTGGCTTATATTGGTGTAGCCCCTGAACTTCTGGGTGTAGAGTTTCTCGAGGAATTTGTAGACTAGGGGCCTAGTCTTCCTCGCCGGGGGTTTAACGACCTCGACTTTATCCCAGAACAGTAGTATTCTATCCACTACCTCTATTAAGCTGGCTAGTGCTATGAGGGTCCATATACTATACCTGAGCATGCTACCGCTGACATCTATAAGGACTGTCACACTCCTCTTTCTAAGTACATCCTTGAATGAAAGCCTGTAGTTGAACCTGGAGTAATTGAACACTGTCGCCCTCACATCTACTCTACCTCTACTAGACCTCACTCTCCCCCCTACTCGGGAACCTTTTTCAGCATTCTCGAATATTCTGCAACCAAGCCTCAACGCCCTCTCTATAACCTCATAGTTAAAGCCCTTCGTGGAAGTGTAGTCAAGGACTCTCATTGAGAGGAGCTCTATGGCGTCGTCTGGGAACAACTTGGAGACAACGCGCTCAAACCCTCTTTGGTCTTCCCCTAATATGCTCTCTAGAAGCCGCCTCAAGGAGTGATCTAATTGAGAGGCATCTACTCTCCCAGCATAGTACAACGCCAGCTGCCTCTCTCCCTGCTCGCCGGATACCAAGTAGTCTACGTAGTGTCTTAACGCTAGCCCCAGCAACGCCTTACTTCTAGCCGACCCCTCTAGTTTCTCCAAGCTGGTTAAGCCAGCCAGTGTTATAGGGCTGAGCTCGGATAGCCTTCCCCTAAACTTCTCGACTCTATACAAGCTTGACACAATCTTCCACCTTGTAGGCAGAGGCTCATTCTCCAACTCGCTGAGGTCTAGATGCTGGTAAACCTCCTTGTTTAACCCCGGCATCCTGGTGGAAAGATCCTTGTCCAGTCTCCTAGCCGAGAGCAGTGTTTCGAGCCGGAGCCCCCCTCTTAAGGCTCTCTCAGACCACTCCTCCATAATCCTCTTGTCAACACTCTTATTATAGCCCGCGAACCTCCTAGTCAACTCCGCTAGCAACAAGTCATCCACGTGTTTCAGGAACTCGTTTGTCAACACGCTAGGCCAATACTTGCTGGGAACCTCACCCAGGTATTTTATCACATCTTTAACCCCAATGGCTTTAGCCTCCCTGATAACCCTGCCTGAAATATTCTTGTTGACACTGAGCCTCCCCGATTTGTCCCTGTAGAGTACTCTATGAGACCTAAGCCAAATGTAGCTCAATACTTCCTCGGCGCTTCCATCCCTTATTACATCCTCTACACGCAGGCCCCTGCGTTTTGCAGTGAGGATTCGTAGAAGCCCGTCTTTACTGGGCTGGAAAGACCACTCTCTAATGTCGGCTTCACCGGGTTTCTTAACGTAAGAGTTGTAAAGCTCCTCGACAACCTCCCTCTTTAGGTTATCGGATTCGTAGGGCAGGAGCTCCAACGTTAGCCTAAGCAGAGTCAAGTCTAATAACTGGCTTGTGGGAAGCCGCTTGCCATCTCTAACTCTCCGGTAGACCTCCTCAACAACAGCTTCAACCAGGTCTTCAACGCTATCTCTCACGTGCTGGTAGGAGCTCATTGATCAAATCCTCGTCTTCAGGATTCTTCAATAAGACCACTCTACCTGCTTCAACAAGCTCTTCTCTACCAGCTTTCTCCAGCCCCCTGATCTCGGCTAGTAGAGATGTCAACGTCATCCACATAACGCTGTCCGATATACCAGGCTTGTATACAGCCTTCTGCCTCAACGTTCTAACAATAGACAGTGCCTCCTCAACCAGCTTGGGGTCAAGCCTCTTAGCTAGGTCTCCTAGCCTAAGCTTGATGATCTCGAGCTCTTCTTCAAGCGACGGGTACTTGAACTCTATTCTGACGACCCGTCTAAGGAACGCGTCGCTGAGCTCGCCTTGGCCAATGTCGTAGGGGTTGCTGGTTAATATGATCTGGAACCCCTCGTCTTTCTGATAATAGACTTTCTTCAACTCGGGTATTATGATCCTCCTCTTGTCTATTATGTCGAGGAGCATGTTCTGGAACTCCTCGCTACTCCTTCTTATATCGTCTATTAATACGCCAGCGCCTAGTATCATGGCCGCTAGAAGCGGCCTTGGTATAAAGCTCTCCTCGTTAAACCCCTTGCTTACAGCCATAGCTGGGTGGAAGTCCCCTATAACCCGGTACTCATCGTAGTTTTCACTACATGGAAGCACGAAAGCAGACTTCCCGCTCCATAAGCTGAGTATAGCCTCACCTATCTCGGTCTTACCTGTACCAGGAGGCCCCTCGAAGAGGACAGGCCTGTTGTTCAGGAAAGCCGCCACCGTGAGATACACGACATGGGGTTTGACAACTAGCTTGAAGTAGTCCCTCAAATACTTCAGCATCTCAGGCGGGCTTCTCACAACTGGATATCGGCGAATCGTCTGGAGGTATATCTCCTGTACTTTACTCACGATTAAGTCAACGTTGCCGCTGCTACTCGAAGCCATCCCGACCAGAACCTAGGGGAGGTTGGGTAGTGCTATCTAGAAATTAGGTTTCGGTGAAAAGGCTATTTACCCTTTCTTCTACCGGTCCTCCTAGCCGCTATATGCCCGACTTTCCTACCAGGCGGAGTATTCCTGGCAACTGTCGTCGGCCTGCCGACATGCCTCCCACCGCCGTGGGGGTGTGATGCCGGGTTCATTGCTAGACCTCTCACTTTAGGCCACTTGTGTGCTTTAGCCTTCCACTTGTAGTAGGAGGCCCCGGCTTTTAGGAGCGGTTTCTCAATTCTACCCCCGCCTGCGACAACCCCTATCATAGCCCTAGAGTTGTTCGAGACCTCCACCACTCGCCCGCTAGGCAACTGTATCTGCGTTTTATCGCCTGATCTACCCACTATCACAGCATATGTGCCACCCGCCCTCGCGTATCTACCCCCGTCGCCCGGGTTCTTCTCTATGTTGGCTACCTGTGTACCCTCAGGTATCCTACCCACGGGTAGGATGTTCCCGTTCTTTATCTTAGCATCTGGGCCTATTTCGATGGTCTGGCCGACATACATGCCCTCCACTGCCGGGACGTAGAATATGTCGCCTGTCTCCAGCTTTATCACGGCTAAGGGAACCCACCTGCCCGGGTCGTGGACTAGGTCTATTACCTTCCCTTTAAGAGTCTTGTCAGCCGGCAACTGGGGGTATTTCGCCGGGGCTACCCTGAGGTGGCCCGGGCTCCTGAAGGTGGGGGAGCCCCTGCCCATTCTCTGCGGTAGTATCCTTTTACCCATTTAACCCACCTCACAGCAACCCTAGTTGAGTGGCTACATCACTAGCCTTAAACTCGCTCGACAGCTTTACATACGCCTTCTTCTCTCCTCTAGGAGTGATCAAAGTATTAACCTTAACTACCTTAACGTTGAAGAGCTTCTCGACAGCTTCCTTAATAAGGGCTTTACTCGCATTTCTATCCACGATAAAGACCAGTGTATTATTCTTATCAATGAGCGTCAAAGCTTTCTCGCTGTGTACAGGCCTAATTATCACTTTCGCCAGCTTGTCCAGCTCGCTCAAAACACCACCACCTCAAACTTCCTCCCTATTTCCTCCAGCGCTTTCTTCGTGAAAACAGTAAGCCTACCGGGTACTCCCCCGGGAGCCAGGTGCAACACGCTGAGAGTGCCGGGTGTGGCCACGTCAACTCCAGGCAGGTTTCTCACCGCCTTGGCTATCGGCTTGTCAGTACTGGACACTACGAAGAGTATGCTCTTCGGCTCAACATACCTCCTCCCCCTCATCTTGCCCTTCCCAGCCCTGATCCCGATCCCCTCCCTACTCCTCTCTACATCACTCCACAAGCCTAGTTTAACCAGTAGCTCCCTGGCCTTCTTAGTTGAGTCGACAGCCTCCTCGGCGCTGTCGGCTAGGACTATGGGGAGGGACTTCGCGTCGAATACGTGCCCTCTCCTCTTGACGAGGTCTACGATGCTGGTCGCCGCGAGAGCGCTTGCGAGAGCCAGAGCGTTCTCCTTCCTGTTGATCCTCTCTTCTAAAACTCTGTCCGGCGTAGGTGGGAAAGCCGCGTGGCCTCCCCTAGCGCTCACGACGAACCTCGCTCTACCATTGGGGTTCCTTGGGACTCTCGCCAGGCCGTGCCCTACGCCCCAGCTGTACGCCGTGGTCCTCTTGCCTGCAAGGGGGTCTCTACCCTTTGGTTGCAACCTTGATGTGAAGGCGGCGAGAAAGGCCCTTCTAATCAAATCCCCTCTAACAGGCACCTGGAAGACTGGTGGAAGCTCGACCTCGCCGACCTGGCTGCCATTCTCGTCGAAGACTATCGCCTTCTTCTTCTCAACCGACAGGGGTTTAACAACTAACTGCCACGTCATCTCTAAGCACCCTGCTTGCTCTCAAGGCTTAGATAAGTTATCTGCGGGGGTGTTAAGGGCAACCAGCCCAACGGTGGTCTAACGGGGTGTCTTAGCATGAGAACTCTCTTCACAGGCCCTATCACGCTCCCCTTGATCAAGAGGTAGGGGCCGTATATCAAACCGTAGTGGAGGAAGCCTCCCTCGGGGACGACTTCAAGGCCGTTCATCCCTATCTTCAGGATCCTCTTATTCAGCTCAGTCCTCCTGTGGAAGCCTGTCTGACCTGCCTGAGGCGGCTCGCTCATAGTGCCGAAGCCAGGGCTCCTCGCGCCGATCTTTCTACTACCCTTCCTGTGCTTATGCCACCTCGGAAGCTCTTTTACTCCAAACCTCTTTATAACGCCCTGGAAGCCCTTCCCCTTTGTTACACCTATAACGTCGACCAACTGTCCCTCTAGGAATACATCTGATACAGTTACGAAGCCTCCTGTAACCTTCTCTGCGTATGAAGTTAGCTCATCTATTTTACCTCCCCCAACCCTGATCTCGAATATCTCGGGCTTCTTCTTGCCGATCCCCGAGAATATAGGCAACGTTGATACAATTAAGCTTACTGCTTTGATCTCCCCTGACAAAACCTGTTTAACCCTGTTTTCGAAGTCCGTCTCAATAAACTTGAACCCGTACTCGCCTCCGGGGTCAGGTTTCACGAGACCGTGGTTAACCTTCCTTAACCCCGCGAGGTACTTCCTGACGATTTCCTTGGCGGAGTATTGCTTGAAGAACGGGCTGTCCTTGTAAAACTTCTCGAATACCTCGATAACCGCGTTTACAGGGCTTCTCCAAGCCTCCCCCTGGGTCTTCAAGGCACCTCCTTCAGCAACGTAGGTTCTCAAGCCTAACACTACGATAGGCGGGGCGTCCAGTATCGTGAGCGGCGTGAAAACGGGTTTACCGGTTAGAGGGGTGCGGGGCCTGTCCTCGACTACAAGGGCGTGGGACATCCCAGCCTTGTATACTGGGAAGCCTAGCAACATGGGTCTCCTAGCGATATTGAGCTTCTCGACTTCACTACCATACCTTTCCGCAAGTACCTCAATCCACGTCTTCGCAGGCCACGTCCTCACGCGTACGGTTAACTCGCTAGCCCTCTTCCTCGGCCTGACACCCAGGCTACCGTGTCTCGGCGCTTCTAGTTTTCTATGACCCATTAAGCATACCCCAAGCTACACTTTGTAAACACTTAGACAAGGTTTTAAAGGTGACCCTCTAACCGGCTACTCGTCTTTCATTCGGCTGGTCGAAGCCCAGCCCAGGTCTTCCTCAAGATGTTTATGATGCCTAGCGTTATAACAAGGGCCTCCTCGCTCCGTACAGTCACCACCCTCTGTCCAGGTATCGTATTCCACACGTCTTCAACATACATCCTCAAGTTGAAGCCCTCGGCTACAGCCATCTCGAATAACCCGTGGCTAGGAGACCCGAAGAGCACGAGCATCGTCTTATTGAGCCTCCTGGCATACTCGTGGATAGGGGGTACCCTACCCCTCCTGTCTGTTGCCAGGATGAGGCTTCTACCCGCGTATTCATCGACGACTTCTCTCAGAGACTTTTTAAACTCTAGCTCGGGGCCTGTGTAGAGCCCTCCCTCGGTTACTTCAACCACCCTCCTGTCTACATCGACCACTCTAACCTGTTTGATACCTTCTTTACACTCGCCTTTAACAAAATACTCCTCCCCTACACCGATGTCTGCGAGGCAGCCCTCCCGCGTTTTCTTCACGTGGGCGAGCCTCACCTGCCCCTTATACGGTTTCCTGGAGACGTGGAATGCCTCTAGCCTGAGAGGCGGGAGCAGGCCTACACCCCTCAGATCCCTGTCTATGGGTATGAGCTTCTTCCTCAAGTAGGGGGGTGTCCTGTAGTAATTCCAAACCTTCTCTAAGAAAACCGCGGATTCTTCATGGGATCTCTCGCTTGTAGAAAAATCTTTGTAGAACACAATTTTCCCTACCCCGAATATAGAGGAGTATCTTAGGATCTGGTATGCTTTCATGAGCCTCGGCAGGCCAGGGGGTTCAGCAAGTAAAACGCTTGTTGGTAGAGCAACGTAAATCTCATCGCTCAACCTATTTACCCTTCTCCTTCCCCTTCTCAGAGGCCTCCTCGGGCTTCGCCTTCTTCTCGCTTGACACTTTCTTCTCCTTAGTCATGAAGATGGTTGTCCTCTGCCTGCCACCCACACGACTCACCCTAGGCTAGTGAGAGTATGTTTGGCTTATTAAATTCTCTGCGGTTTCAGATACGACCGCACACATCACAGCTCAGGATGCTCGCCGTTCATCACTGTCTGCATGTATAGGGCTTCTAACCTTAAATACAACCGGGTGCGGGTCTAGGGCGTTAAGGAAGAATGCTTCCCCAACACCGAGCCTGCTGAGCTTACCAGCTAGATCCTCGGCTTCCAGGCCCAGCATCCCAGCCGCGTCCCGCGCGTACTTCTCGTTGGGGGAGCCGAATATAATCACTAGGTGAGCGTTCTCGACCACCTCCCTGGGGAGGTCGCTCGGGTTCTGAGTGGAGAGAACCATGCCCACCCTCCTACTCCTACCCTCCTTGAAGAGCTCCGCTACCAGCCTAGATCTCGATATCCTCCAAGCCTCGTCCACGACGATAAGCCGTATGTCGCTGGTACCCCTCTGGAAAAAGGTCTTCCGAGCCAGGTATAGTAGTATTAGCCCGTAGGCTGTCTGATAGGCGTACCCGTAGTTGCCCAAGTTGGCTAACACGTTGTCACTCATAATCAATTCAGCTAGATCCTTATGTCTAGAATCCCTTCCCAGGAACTCAAGTATCGGTAGAATGTCTGCTCTTACATGGCTGATGACGTCGCCAGCGGTGATCGTAGAGTAAACGTATTCAACCGACTCCATCAAAATCTCTCTCGGCACCTGGAGAGACGAAGACAGGAGGTCTGCTAGAAGGCCTTTGGCCTCAATGCTGGAATCAAACAGCCCTCTGACCGATAACGGGTATTCCCTGGGCTCTATTATCCTCGCGATACCTTTCTCCATGTAGGCGGCTAGATCACCCTTGAAGTCCACAGCAAGGAATAAGCCGGCTCCAACTGAGAAAAAGCCCTCGAGCAACCTAGCGAGGAGAGTTGTCTTACCCCTCCCCGTGGGACCTATCACAATCATGTGTTTTAGAAGCATGTCTACGGGTACCACTACAGGGGTACCGTCCTCCGCTTCAACACCAAGCAGTATAGCGTCCTCGTAGTCGGCGCGCGGCTTCTTAACCGCTGGGGCGGGTAGAACCGGTGCCACAGCGTTTACCGGCCCTATGAAGCTCTTGACGTCTAAATCGTTGGATAGCCCGAGCTCGTAGGCCAGGATCCTCCCGAGCTCTCTTCCAGCCTCCCTAATCTTCAACCCGAGAGTAGACCTGAAAACGTTGGAGATTATTGATGAGTGGTATGAGAGTATCTGCTTAGCCTCCTCAGTCGTGTTCGCTTCAACCCTGATCTTAACGATAAACGATAGCCTCAGCAACGGCTTGCCTTCTACAATCATTTTATAGAGCTCGCTGAGATTGCTCAGCCTGGCTTCCAACCTCGTCTTCAAGAAGGGTTCGCTTGCTAGCTCCATGGAGGCCTTGATATTGGCCATCTCATTTTCAAGTTTTCTAAGAAAAGACGTTAAGTCGAGTTTAAACTTAATTATCTTAACCTCGCTACCGTGCGGGAGTTTATCGATGACCGAGGCTAGTCTTTCAACGTTATCATACAGTTTCACAGGGCTTAAACTCCTAACATCGAGATCCATCTCCTCCCCGATCAAGTAGCGTATACCCGTAACCTTGCCTCGGTTAATATAGAATAAGTCCGGCGGCTCTACTCTAACCTCACCCGCCTGCGAGACCCTCGCCAATAAGGCTTTAATATCCCTCAATCTTACCATGAAGGAACACCAACAGGAGGGTGAGTGTTAGGCCTGTTGCGAGTAGGATGAGGCCTGTAGAACCGTGCTCCTCGATGAATGAGAGCACGGACATTATTAAAGTCATGCATACTATCGCCTTCTCCAATCTCCTCATGGGCCGAACACCATGACTCTTGAAATCCTCGCTTCGACACCACCCAGTAGCTTGGCTAGCCCCAGCGTCGCTGAAACTAATATTAGAATGTACACTACCGGGAGCACGAGGAGCCTGAAAAACGTCAGGGAGACCAGGCTAACCGCAAGAGGCATAACCGATCCTTTTTCAACAGTGGTCTCGAGGTATGAGACCTCGCTTACATCCGGCTTAGATATGTTGAGCTCTCCGACTTGGACAGTCAGGGTGTGCACGCCGGGGCTTAAATCCGCTGTAAAAGCCTTGTAGTCCACGCCAAACCACTCGAAGGAAGTCTCGTATCCTCCACTTCCACCACCGTCCACTGATATTACTAGGCTACTCCCCTCCTCGTAGACAACGTATACTTTAGTGTTGTATAAGACGTCGAACACGACTGTGAGCGTTCCATTAACTCTGCTAATGTTCTCGACAATGGCTTCATCAGTATTGTAGTATATGAAGTGGTTTACATTAATGGAGATTACGTTGGGAACCCTGTACGTCAGGTTGAGCGGTTTCGAGCCCTGGGTTATATTAGCTTCAACAGTGTACTTCGAGCCGGGCAGTAGGAAGTCCAACACCTGGGGGCCAACAGGGATCCATTTATCTATAGAGGTGGCGTTCACAACCCCGTTTGAATCACTCAGATACGTGTACAGCAGGTTGCCTTCCAGGTCGGTGGAGTTTAAAACGAAGTAGGCCACGGGGTTGCCCACTAGGTCGACTAGGCTTATGAGCGCTGGCTCCCCCTGGATGAGCTGTTGATCGGGCGGGGTCACCGTCGAGAACAAGGATATGAAGGAGGGCAGGAAGGGGGCCCCGATGGTGAAGACTATTGGCAACGCGATCAACACAGCGCCGGCCGGCCTCGTCAGCCTGAAGGGTACTGAGTAGAGGAGTAGGCCGACCGCGATCAGGGTCTTCGCCGTCGCGTATATGACGCTGACCGCTAGGTAGAACACCGTGACCGTCACGAGCACGTCTATGAGCAGGCTCACTAGAGGCGAGATCAAACCTGACGCGAGGAATCCAAGCCCGATCTTATTGTAGATAAAGCCTATGGTCTTCAAGACCAGGAAAAGCGTTGTCAGGGCTGCTGCCTCAGCGATATACCATGCGTTGAAAGCATCCCAGTTGGATCCCAGCAATGAGCTGAAGTAGGAGATACTGTACACTAAACCCTTGTAGCTGAACACTAGGAAAGCCGAGAAAACGCCGTCCACCATGAGCCTCGAGCCAAGCTTCTTGATAGACACCAGGGGTATGGGTAGACCCCTTAAAGCGGCGCCTAGGACGTAGGTTAGTATAGACAAATAGTAGGCCAGGTAGAGGATGTCCATCTAAAACCCCTATGGCGTTGGGGGCGGGGGCAACGGCTGGTAGACCGCTGAGGCGATGTAGGAGACAAGGGCGAACACGCTGCTCCCCACAGCGAGCCAGAACGCTGCCCAGACGCCGTCCTCGAGAATCTTCTCACCCGTCTTCTTAATCCTAGTGGAGGGTATAGGCAGCCCCTTCAACGCCCAGCCGACAACCCAGGATAAGAAGAATAGTGCCCACGCTACTACAACGACCTGCACTGTTACGTTTTTCACGAATTCAACAAGATCCATTTTACAACCCGTTTTAAGCGGGTAGCTAACATTCATGACTCCTAGCCGAAACTAACGAGGCGAAGCGGGCTTATTAGAGGGTTTAAACTAAATCACAATGCTTGAGATCGCCTCCAGTGATGCGTTGTATGCCGAGGACATGGCCTAAAGTAGCTAAAATCTACTGGGATCCCTACGACGACCTCCCGGTTATACAGCCGAGGCAGGACGAAATAGACCTATACTACGTTCTCAGGTTAACGGAGCCGGGGGACGCTAAGATAGCTAGACCCGGTGATCTGGCTAGGCTGAGGGAGACTGTTGTCAACGAGTTCGGTAGCGACAAGGTGTACAAGGCTCTATTCGAGGACAGGGTTGTCTTATTCAACAAAGTCCCCCACTGGGACTTGATGTGGGAGGTCGCTTCTTCGGGTAATGTCTGGGGCCAACTCTACTTCAATCCGTTCATCGACTCGTGGAGGTTCAGGCTCAGCTACCATGGGGCATACGAGGTTTTGGATAAAGGGCTCGTAGACTATGTTAAAGTAGACTCAAAACACTTCTACACGGACATGCCCGTCAACCCGCCTTCAACCAGCCAGAGAAGCATCGTGGTTCTCGACTACAAGGGGAGGATCAGGGGTTTAGCGGAGAAGGTTGACGGCCGGTTCATTATAACAAAAATATTCTACGACCAGCGCCCTCCCGTCGAGACTAGCAGGAAGCCTAGCAGTATCCAAGATGTAGTGAAGAAGAATATCGAGGGCTTAGTAGCGCTTGAGGAGAAGTCTATCAGACACCTCCTTAAAGTTCACAGAAGGTACAACTATAAGCCTGTCGTCTCCTACTCAGGCGGGAAAGACAGCCTGGTCAGCCTACACCTGGCGGTGAAAGCGTTTGGAAGCGTAGACGTGTTGTTCAACGACACGGGTTTAGAGCTACCTGAGACGCTCAAAAACGTCGAGGAGGTCTCGGGGAAGTATGGTCTAAACCTTGTGACGGCATCGGCTGGAAACATGTTTTGGAGCGCTGTCGAGACTTTCGGCCCTCCTGGAAAGGATTACAGGTGGTGTTGCAAAATAATAAAGCTGGTGCCTATAGCGAAGACCAGTAGAGTGAAATGGCCTAACGGAGCCTTGAACATTGTGGGGCAGAGAGCATACGAGTCTCTCGACAGGGCGAAGAGCCCTGTTTTATGGAGGAATAAATGGATCCCCCACGTCGTGTCCACGACGCCGATCCAGGAGTGGAGCCAGCTCTCGATATGGCTCTATATCTACGCGAACAACCTCCCCTACAATAAACTCTACGACAGGGGTTTCGCTAGGCTGGGATGCTACTTGTGCCCATCCAGCTACCTAGCCGAGTTCAAAGATGTTTCAACACACTACCCGTGCCTCTGGGAGAGGTGGGTTGAAGTCCTAGAACGCTGGAGGAGGAGGTTGAACCAGCCAGAGGAGTGGGTCAAGTATGGATTGTGGAGATGGCTTACACCAGCATCTGCCAAAAAGAGGATTTCAAAGAGAATACCCGGCTATGTGATCGACTGGAGGAGGGAATACGTGTCCAGGCTACTCTCCAGCGAAGCAAGATTAGCCCCTTTAAAGGTCGAGAGAGAAGGGGGCTCCGCGAGAATACTGTTCAACGACGTCATAATCGACGACGAGTCACAACAGGTCTTCTCCGAGAACATTAGGATGCTCGCCTCCAAGGTATGGCGTGAAGGTGAAACAGTGTTCGTCGAGTCGAAGAACACCCGTATCCGCATAGCCGGGGACACGATGTTCGTCGAGCCGTTTACGAGGGATGAAAACATAGAGGATCTGGCAGACGTCCTGAAAGTGATTTATAGGATTAGATCGTGTGTTAAGTGTGCTAGCTGTATTTTATGGTGCCCGCTGAACGCTATAAAAATGACCCCTAAAGGCCCCTTGCCCAGGACGCCTTGCCTCTCCTGCAAACTATGCATTGACACATGCCCCCTAGCCGACCAGCTTGTCGAGAAGGTCGTTATCCCACTTATACTAGACAACCCGAAGGCGTTCAAACGGGCCTCGAGGAGACATAGCGACCATATCCTGGCGTTGTTCAGCAAACTGTACAAGCTGTCTAAAGGCGGTAGAGAGGCTTCTAGTGGTCTCGGCTAATGTACTCTTTAACCATTAGGAATCTCTTCTCGCTCTCATATATTTCTTGGATGAGATCACCGCCCCTGGCAACACTATTCAATATCCTGGCCGCCTCGTGGGCTCCAACCCCTCTAGCAGATAAAGCAAGCAAGGCATCCTTCTTGAACCTGTAGAGCAGTGTAGCCCTCTTGCTCAGTTCATCCAGCAATTTATCCTCGTCGCTGTTAAGCCTCTCACCCTTCTTCAATTTATTGACGAGGCCGAGCTCTCTTGAAATATCGCGTCCTTTAACAAGGGTTAGAGTCGCCTTACCGCACTTCGGGCAGTTAAACTCTTTCTTATCCAGGAAGTCTGCTACAGTCCCACTCTTGTAATAACCACAGCTCAAGCATAGTAGCGTTACCTTACGCGATAGAAGCTTAGAGAGGTAAGCCTCTTGATCGAACACTATGCCTTTGAATATGGGAACCTCTATATATTCTAAGATTTCTCGGTGGAATTCGTTTATTCTCTCCGACACCCTCCCCTCAACTCTGACCACACCCTTCTCAATAAGCTCCGAGAGCTCTTGTGCTGATCTAACGTCGTAGTCTTTAGCTAGAACCTCCTTGAACGCTTCCCTCCCGATCACGGTGTCAACGAATGCCTGGAGCAGCGCGTTGCTCACTCTCTCTACTTCGGGGGATATAGCGCCGAACCTCTGGGCCACCTGGTATATCCGCCATAGAAGGGTCTTACTCTCCCTTACAGCTCCTGCTAGGAACTCCCCGCTAACAAACTTTTTAAGGTTTTTGAAGAAACCGAGGATGTCTTTCTGCAACAACCCTAGGTCGGTGTTTCCAGCTCTGATCACAATAGCGTAAGGGGTTGAATACGCTCTTACTTTCGCAAGCGGGTTTGTCTTCTTGATATAATATGATAATAGGTCTTTAAGCATCAAGTTTAGTTTAGAGCCGCCGAACACGTTTACAAATATGACACCCAACGGGACAACATAGTCGACGACTATCGTCTTGTCGTTTCCAAAAAGCCGGGCCACCTCAGTCCTGAGATCTGCTTTTAAGCCATACTCCTCCCTCAATTTCTCGACCTCGCCTCTGGCCAGCCTCCGCAACACGCTCCCAACCTCTCTGGCAACCTTGTATTCAACAGGTATATTCTCGCCTTCCCAGAAGGGTACTACAGCCTCATCTGTCGGCGCTGCCACTTTCTCCACATACAGTTTGTTCTCGCTTTCGGCATACGATAGGATTTTCCAAACACTCCCCGCAAGAACCAAGAAGTCCCCTGGCTGGATATTTAGAACCACGTAGTCCTCATCTAAGGCTCCGACTCTTCTGCCGGTAACATCGAATACGTTGATCTCCCTTGTTGAAGGTATCATAGAGGTCTTGTAGACATGGAGCCTCGTCTTACGGGTGGGTTTTATGATCCCGGACTCCAACTTCACTATCCTACTGTACTCCAGGTAATTCACCACATCCATGAAGTCTTCGTATGATAAGTCTTTGTATAAAGCGTTCTGGACTATATCCGCGTAAACCTTGCTTACATTAATCCCCCGGGGGTTCACCAGGGAGTATACTGCTAGAGCATACGATAATACGTCCAGGGGGGAGGTGTATATCTCCTCTTCTTCAAGGATGTTTCTCACAGCTCTTTTCGCTAGCACGATAGACTCCAAGTAGTGTAGGAGGTTGCTCGTCGATACAATACTACCGCGCGCCACACCACCTAGCTTATGCCCGCTTCTACCAATCCTCTGAACAAGCCTTGTCACCTGCCTCGGCGACAAGTACTGTACCACATAGTCCACCCTACCTATGTCGATACCGAGCTCTAGGCTCGATGTAGCGACCACCGCCTTTATCTCCCCGTTCTTAAACCTCTTCTCCACCTCCTCCCGGTGCTCCCTTGAGAGGCTGCCGTGGTGTACACCTATATTGACCTCGTACCCGAGCCTCTCGCTAATCGAGTTCAAGAGGTTGCTCAAGTACTCGGCCATAGTCCTGGTGTTGGTGAAGACGAGGACTCCCCCGCTCCCAGCGATTTTCTCCAATATGTACATGGCTCTCGCAACAACCCTCTCATCCCCTATGTACTTAGCCAGCTCCTTGCATTTCCCGGTGCAAGAAGGGGTTTCCACCTCTATCTCGTAGCTCTTACTTCCAACATCTCTTACAACCTCTGTGGGGAGCTTGTTGACCGAGGAGAGGATTTGCCTCACAGAGTTCTCGTCACTTAGAGTCGCCGTCAAGCCTATTATAACCGGTCTCACACCTATGTAGTTTAGGACGAGATAAAGCACTGTGAGTAGGAGTAGGCCCCTCTTACTCTCGATAATCTCGTGGAGCTCATCTAAGACCACGAATTTAAGGTTAGACAACTTCTTCAACAAGTCCTCGTTTAAGAGAATGTAATTGAGTGTCTCTGGTGTTGTAACAAGTACTTGGGGAGGGTTTTTCTGGATGGCCTTCCTAGCGTGGTAGGGTGTATCGCCGTGTCTCAACGCGACGCTCACGCCAAAACACTCCGCTATCCTGCTTATCCTCTCAGCTATATCCCTGTTCAACGCTCGGAGAGGAGTGATGTATACACAGGAGATAGGCTCGCTTCTCAACCTTGAAATAGAGTAGAAGACTGGCAGGATAGCTGCCTCTGTTTTGCCCACGCCGGTTGGGGCCACTATAACGACGTTGAAGCCCCTCCCAGCTATCTTCTTAAAAGCCTCTTTCTGCAGAGCTGTAAACTCTCTATAACCAAGCCTACGTAGACAGTCTGGCAAACTCATTTTTCTACCCAGGTATGAACCAGGTAAGCAGGCGGGATTCCAATATCCGGGAAATACTTTAAACCCTTTTATCTTAGACTATTCAAATAGAGTAGGGGCCCGTGGTCTAGCCTGGTCAGGATGCGGGGTTCGGGTCCCCGTGACCCGGGGTTCAAATCCCCGCGGGCCCATCACCATGGTGCTCAGTTTTGGCTGAGGACAACAAGTGTACTGTGCAGGGTTCTCTGAAGAGCGTGATCGAGGAGGCCGAGAAGCTCGAGCAGTACGATGAACAAGCGTTAAGGAGGTTCATTAGACTGCAAGTCCAGAACGTTGACTTAGACACGTGGGTTTACCTAGGCCCCTCAGGCGACTACGTGTTGGTTCCAGGGCTCTTCTGCAGTTGCAACGATTTCACTATAAGGGTGGTGGGTAAGAGGGAGAAATGCTACTGCAAACACCTCGTTGAGCAAGCGGTCTCCGAGAGGAAAAAGCTTTATAAGACAGTGAACCTGGAGTCTTTTGAAGAATACGTTAAAATATTAAACGAAATTTTTACTCAGAATCTAACATCAACCCTTAGAAGAAAGTTGTACTCGAGGTAGGCCGGGATGGGTAAGAGGAGGAAGAAATATAAAAGAGTGGTTAAAAGAGAGGCGAAACTCCCGACAGTATTCCAGTGCCCTAGATGTGGTGCTAAAACATTGAGCGTTAGATTCGAGAAGACCGATACTCCTGGTTTCAAAAAAGCAGTGATTTCATGTGGTTCCTGCGGGCTCTACGCCGAGTATCCTCAGCCGGTTCCCGAAATATGGGAGCCCGTGGACGTCTACGCCAAGTTCATAGATTTATATCTCGAAGGTAAAATCACAGTTGAAACCAGGAAACCGGAGAAAGGGAGTGAAGTTGGGGAGGGTCAGCAAGTATCTGAGGGAGAAAGTTGAAAGAGGGGAGAAGCTACACTTCACACTAATAGACCCGGCGAAGAAGATAGACCACAGCCAACTAGAGAAGATCGCTCTCGGGTTGTATGAGGCTGGCACAGACGCTTTCCTGATCGGAGGTAGTATCGGGGTCGCCCCCGAGGACGCGGGCGAGATAGCAGACGTTTTAAAGAAAACAACAGGTTTACCCGTGATAATCTTCCCAGGCAACATCAACTGTCTGACGCCTAGGGCCGACGCAGTTCTCTTCATGGTTTTAATGAACAGCCTAGAACCATACTACCTCATGCAGGCCCAAGTCCAGGCGGCACCACTGGTTAGAAGATACGGGTTGGAGGCGTTGCCCACAGGGTATATCGTATTCTACGGCGACACATCGGTGGCGCATGTCGGGAGAATACAGCCTATACCACCCGACAAGCCGGAGCTTGGTTTAGCATACGCTTTAGCCGCTGAGATGATGGGCTACCAGTACCTGTATCTTGAAGCCGGTAGCGGCGCTAGTAGGCCAGTCCCCGAAGCGTTCCCCAGCATCATAAAGAAGCACACTAGCCTCATACTGATAGTGGGAGGAGGCATACGCTCCCCGGAGACCGCTAGGAGCCTCACTAGGGCTGGAGCCGATGTCATCGTGACAGGGACTATCGTCGAGGAGGATTACGAGAAGGCCTCCAATATAATCAGGGCTATAAAGAGCCGTTAGCCCTAGCATACTTGGCTTTGAAAGCCTCTTCTAAGTCTATGTTAAGAAGGTTGGCTATGCTTAGAAGCCAGGCGAAGACGTCGGCTATCTCCTCCCGCATATTAGGCTTATCCATCTCAAGGATCGCTCTAGCCAGCTCGCCAACCTCCTCCACGAACCACGTGAATGTCGCGAACAACCCTCTAGCATGGTCTCTCTCATAGTACATTCTCCTTATGAGATCCTGAGCCTCCTTCAACTCCAAGCGTGTGCACCAGCTTTATGCTTATTAAGAGTCTAGCAGATAAAAGCTTGCGGTGTAGGCGTTTGAGTAAGGCTAGGAAAAGGAGAAAAGAACTCACAGCACCTTTGACAGCCGCCGGGCTCATTAGATTCTACGAGGAGTCCGATGTGGGTATTAAAGTAAAACCGTATGTCCTTATACTTCTAGCATTATCGCTAAGCATAGCCGCAATAGTACTCCAGAAAGTCCACCCGCTGTATTGAGCTCACATGTGCCTTTTAACCCACTCCCAGTTGTTCTCAACGTACTCCTGGATACTCTTAACCATCTTCTCGTCAACGTTCTTAAACCTCCCCTGAAGCTTCAAGTATTCTTCAACAGGCTTCCTCTTCGAAGGATCTAGCAGAGGTCTGCTCGGCCCCGACAAGTGTATTCTCCCATCGTAGTACTCGTAGAGGATCCAGAGGCCTGTTTCAACGGCGAGCCTGGCCACCCTTACAGTGTACCTGGGGTCGAATCTCCAGCCGACGGGGCATGGGGCGTGTAGGCTTATGAATTTAAAGCCTTTGATCTTGCTGGCTCTCACAAGCTTGCTGTAGAAGTCGTGGACGTAGCCTATACTAGCTGTGGCAACGTAGGGTACTCCGTGGGCTATCATTATCCTGGCTACATCCTTCTTCTCCTCCCCCTTCCCGAGTATAGGTGTCGTGGTGGTCCATGCCCCCCTAGGCGTTGAGGAGCTTCTCTGAATACCTGTGTTCATGTAGGCCTCGTTGTCGTACATTATGTAGATGAAGTTGTGGTTCCGCTCGGCCGCGCCGCTTAGGGAAGCCATACCTATGTCGGCTGTCCCTCCGTCGCCGGCCCAAGCTATCACCTGCACATCGCTTACACCCCTCTTCTCCAGCGCCTCGGCCACGCCTGAAGCAACAGCGGCAGCCGACGCGAAGGGGACGTGTATCACGCTTGCTTTCAGCGAGTTACCAGGGTACATCCCCACCACGACGGAGGAGCAGGATGCAGGTATCACAAGGATCATCTTGTCACCGAATACAGCTGAGAGCACTTTCCACGCTATCGGTATCGGGCAACCAGGGCAGGCGGCATCCCCCGGCAACACGACGTCTCTAGCCTTATAAGGTAGAGCCGGCTTGCTCATTCAACCACCTCTCCTATGATACCACTCGAAGGGGACAAGAGCGTCTGACTCAACCTCCTCAACAAACTTTCTAATGATCTTCGAGAAGTCTTCTGAAGTGATGTTCACACCGCCTAACCCTGCGACAACATTCTTCACGTAAGGCGTCTTCCTAGAATACCTGGCTATGGAGGCAAGCGTGTCGAGGAAGATGGGCCCGGCCGAGCCGAAGCTTATAGCCCTGTCGAAGACCACGACGCCTTTAGCCCCCCTAGCCCTCTCGTACAATTGCTCAGCCGGGAAGGGCCTGTAGTACCTGATTCTAGCTAAGCCCACATCAAAGCCCTCGTCGCGTAACTGTAGGATAGCTTCCTTTAGATCACCCGACCACGCCCCCATGCTTACCGCCAGGTATTTGGCGTCCTCGCATTTAAAGCACTCTACTAGGCCCATACTCGGCCTGCCGGCGATCTTCGAATATTCTTCATCGACTTCCGCTATCACTTTCTTAGCTTCTTCCATCGCGTTTTGTATATCCATGAAGAACTCCTCTGTGTCCTCGGGTGAAGCCAGGTTGCCTAAAGCCAGGTGGTCGCTACCGTCGATAACGTATGGCTGCCTCCTTGGACCAAGCCATTCATCGACAGCGCTTTGATCCGGGATTTCAACAGGCATTGTTGTATGCCCAAGTATGAAGCCCTCTATCCCCACCATCACTGGGAGGTATACCCTCGGGTCTTCGCTAATCTTGAATGCCTGTAGAGTCAAGTCGAATGCCTCCTGGTTGTCTACGGCGAAGCTCATAACCCAGCCGGTATCCCTCTGATCCATGTAGTCGGTGTGATCCGGCCATATGTTCCAGGGCGGCCCAAGAGTCCTGGTGACGATACCCATCACGATCGGTATGCGAGCCCTTGAAGCCCAGTGTACCATTTCATGCATGTAGAGTAGGCCTTGGCTACTCGTCGCTGTGAAGACTCTTGCCCCCGCGAGAGCGGCCCCGAAGCACGCCGCTAGAGCCGAGTGCTCCGACTCGACTCTTATCATCACGGCATCCAACTCGCCCCCCTCTATCAGCTCAGCCAGCTTCTCCACGATGCTTGTCTGGGGTGTGATAGGGTATGCCGCGACAACGTTTACCCGAGCCATCTTAGCCGCGTACGCGATAGAGTAGTTGCCGGTTAAGACGAGCTTCAACCCCATCCTCTCACTCCTCCGGCACCATTTTTATCGCTCCTACAGGGCATACATCTGCGCAGAGGCCGCAGCCCTTACAGTAATCGTAGTTTATTGAGACCCCTGTCTCAGGCTCGACTCTTATCACGTTGACCGGGCAGTGTATCTCGCAGAGGAAGCACCTAGTGCAAGCGTTGTTGTCGACGATAGGTCTCTCGAGCCTCCAACTACCCGTCTTACCGGCTACACCTATACTCGGCCTAGCTAGCGGGATCTTATACCTGGAAGGCTCCACCACCACTCTCATCAAACCACCCTAACAGTGAGCTCGTAAGCATCTTCAGTTGCCTTCGCGTTAACCTCGCCTATCCTACCGCTAAAATACCTTCTAACAGCTTCTAGAACAGCCTTCTTGGAGACGATGCCGGTAGCCTTGGATAGAGCCCCCAGCATACTCGTGTTGACAACAGGCCACCCAGCTATTACGAGCCTGTGTTTTAAAGCGATCTGAGTGGCGTTCACAACGTAAACAGAATACTCTCCTTCAACTCTCAGCTTGAAATCCCTCGGCGGGGTGTTGTAGGGTGTGTTCAAGACGAGGACGCCTTTATCCCTCAACTTGAACTGGGAGATGTAGTCCTGGTTTAGGAGCTTGTTATCTAATACGACAATTGCGTCAGCGGTATTAAACATGCCGTGTCTTAGAATAGGCTTATCGTCAACCCTGGAGAACGCTGCTACAGGAGCACCCCTCCTCTCAGCCCCGAAGAAGGGGAAACCCTGGGCTTGGAGGCCGTCTATGAGAGCCGCCTCTACTAGGATGTTAGCGGCCGTAACTGCTCCCTGACCACCCCTGCCCACGAACACGATCTCGTACATTAGCACACCGTGAAATAACAATGCAGATACGCGTGTTAAAAACGTTATATATGCGTATTGATAATATAGTTGAAAACGTTATGTATCTATGTAGACGGGGCATGGAATCACTGCCTATTTAATTAGATCTCAGATAATGTATCCAAGGAGGTGGATTAGTTGACTATCTACTGGGAGAGATGCGACTTCTGCGGCCAGCACAACGCTACAAGAGAGTGCACCATGTTCCCTGAATTATACGTCTGCCCCCACTGCTGCTTATCCTGCATGAAGAGGAACGTCTGCCCAAACCCAGCATGGAAATTCTCTTTCGAGCTTAAACCAGCACCTAGGCCAGCCCGTAAGACATCCGGTAAAGAGGCTCTACTAGACCTCTTGTCTAAACTCGAGGAGAAGAAGTAGGCTAATACCTGGTGAGCCCCAGCTAACGCCGGTTTCGATTTAGTGACTCCATGCTCCCAGATTAGGATCAGGTAGAATAGCCGCGTTGACGAGGAGACCGGGGTTCTCCATCTCCCAGGCGGGTGTAATAGACAACTCTAAAGCACTTATGTCTCGGAGCGCGAACTGGATATGCTGGAGTATTTCGCATGGTATAACTCTTGTAGTTTCTTCAGCGACTTCTTGGGTATACTGAACCAGCCCGTTATGTGGGCTAGTATGTATATATGCGCCATCCTCTCGACAACCTCTAGTACTTCTAACGCTTCCTCGAGGTTTCTACCACACGTTATTACGCCGCGGTTTGCCAATAGAGCGGCCGACCTATCCCGCAGGGCCTTTACAACCTCCTCCGCCAGCTCTCTAGTGCCGAAGGGAGCGTATCCGGCTACTCTGACTTCCCCACCAGTGTATAGTACCAACTCTTCTGTCAAGGGGGGTAGGGGTCGCCGGGCTACTGCTAGCGTACTAGCGTATACTGGGTATGCATGTATAACGGCATTGAAGTGAGAGTAGTTCCTGTAGATCTCTAAGTGTAGGTTTACTTCGGGAGTAGGTTTGAGCCTACCCTCTAATACCTCGCCCTCGAGATTAACCAACACTATATCCTCAGGGGTCATGGCTGACTTGACCGCACCGCTAGGAGTAATCAATATCCTATCAGCTCCAACCCTGGCACTGACACTACCAACACCACCATAATTCAACCCCATACCATCCATATACTTCACTGCATCAACAATTCTCTTCCTCAATTCGTAAAGGGGCTCCGAAATCGAATACCCCCTCCATGTTAATCAGGATTCTTGACGCCGATATATATGTTGAAAGATGATGTTTGTGGACGATTGAGGTTGGCCCATATTTGATTGTATTAGATACTACCCCTATGTCGTTAATCTGCTCGTGTTCTAAACTCCTCACATTGGTAATAACTCTTCACATCTTCTCTTTGGGAGCCATAGGAACCTCGATAAGGGGTCATCAGTGAAGCCTACGTCTAGTAAATCAGGTTTACAAAGCGAATTATTCAAACATAGATGGTAGAGATAGGTAGAAGCGGGCGGTGAAGGAGTCTACAGTTATCCATAGCTAGGTTCAAGTGATTATGAATCAGTCGCAGATTACTCGGCTCTAGGCGTCAGCCAGTATACTATTGAGCCCCCTCCCTCAAGCTCGAAGACTATTTTCATAGGCTTGTCATTGTCGAAGGATAACGTGATGTTCTTCGAGGCGGATGCCGCCCGGACAGCCAGCTTGAGTAAGTCGATGGTGTAGGTAGCCTTAGCCTCGTTCACCGTGGAAGAGACTGAGATCAGCGGTGACCCCTCCTCGAATACAGCCCTGTACTCCTTCTGTTGCTCTCCCGTGGAGACATAGAGCTTATTGTCCTTGAAGTGGAATGTAGCATAGTCCCCCACGGCGTTTAAGTCTCTTATGAGGAGCCTGAAGTCGCTTGCTAGGATCGTTACTGTAACCCCTAGCTCTATATTCAGGTCTGGCACCTCCTCAGGTACAGTCGACTTTAGCTCTACGAAAAACGTCCTCTCAACACCAGTCTTCTTGTTTCTAAAGACAGTCTTCAACACACCGGCATTCTTATCCAGCTCTAAAGCCAGGATATCCGTCCTGCCACCCCTCCTCAAGACCTTGTTTAAATCCGTTGTGGAAACCACGAAATAGTCCTCCGCTTCGAAATGGTACTCCTCGAAGGCCACGCTAGGGATTTTGACGATCGTCATCGCGGTCTTATCGGGGCTGAAGACTTTGACTTCAAGAGCATCCGGTTTAATGAAGAACGGGGCCTCATCGGTTATTTTAACCAGTGCCGCCGCAATGGCTTTAAACTTGCTTCCAGACGGGTATACTGCTCTAAACAAATGAGACACCTTCACTAGATTATTAACCCTACTTCTATTATTAAACTTACGACGGGAAAAGCTACGTAACTCAGAGCCTTGAGCAGAGTTGGGATTCATGCAGGTTAAAATAAACATAGATTTCACGGGGTCGGCTCACGTGGTTTTGAAGAAGGAAGATGCTTTAAGCCTGCTGGATAAGATTTCAGAGTCTATAGGAGAATCAAGGAATCTATCGGAGTCGTTGAGGATTATAAGAAACTTCGACGAGTATTACAGGCTGAGTAGGAAAAAATTTGAGGAATACCTGTTCCCCCCGAAAGATCCAGCTGAATCGCTTAGGGGGCTCGTTGTAGTTCAGAAGATAAGGTTGATGAAAAACAAGGAGGATCTCGTCGAGCTAGTCTTCGATAGGAGAGTAGAAACCAATCTGATAGTAGAGGCTTTGAAGAAAATAGGCTTCGATGAGGTAGTCGTAGAGAAACAAAGCTTCTAGGATTCCCCGCTCTTCTTCCTGCTTCTCGACTTACTCTTCCCCTTCCTCGATTTCTTGGCTGTACCAGCCTTCTTTCCCCTACCAGGCTTTTTCTTAACCTGTTTTACAACCGGTGTACTCGGGGTGGTTTTCAACACATCTAAACTCTCCTCGCCGGCTATCACTTTCTCCCATTTACGGGTCAGATCAACTAACTGCTCCAACAGAGCTATCTTACTTGGTGTAACCTCGACTTCCTCTCCCTCCTCTTCAACAGCTTCCTCGGCTGGAGACTCCTCTTTCTCTTCTGGTTCCTCGCCTTCTTCTTCAAGTATCATGAGGCAACACCTTGGCGATTAGGTTTATATGTCTTAGAGGCAAGAAATATGTTTTCGCTTCCAAGCAGGCTAACCATGTAGTAGCCTGGTCTAAGTTTAGACAGGGTCTTCTCGATCAACCTCAGCTTCCCGGAGGGGCCGCCGGGCGATAGAAGCCTCGCGACATAGCTTATACTCCTAGGCTCCCCCAGCCCGAATACGACTCTGATCCCCGAGTTCACTATTATCGATTCAGGCAGGGTGAACGGGTTTTGAACCACTGATATAATGCTGAACCCGAACTTCCTGCTCTCCATGTACAACCTCGATAAAGTCTCTTCAAGAACCCTGCTCCTCGTTAACGAAGCCGCCTCCTCGACGACTATAACCAGGCGTCTATCAAGCCCCCGCCTGTTCATCTCACCCAAAGCCTGTTGGAGAATCAAGTCAACGTAGATCAACCTAGCGTAATCGTCGGGGGCGCTGGATAAGTCGATTATAACGTTCCCATCGAGAAGGCTGGGCAACCCTCCCGCTTCACCTCCATGGGATAAAGTCTCCTCAAGAGTCCTCACGTAGGGGAGTAGTGAGGCGTATGCTACTTTACTCGACGATTCCTCTACACATGTTTCGACAAGGTCTCTCAAGGTGGGAGGCTGCCTGCTCCACGTGGTTCTATCCTCCTCGAGAATACCTTTCCTCCTATACGTCTCTACGATCAAATCTTCGAGGGCTCGGCGCTGGATGGGGCCCAGGTTAAAGAAGCTGGCAACGATGTCGGAGAGCCTGCGGGCCCTTTCTCTAGGTGATCTCGAGCCGAGGTGTAGGATGTTCAAGCCCAGATCCCACGGGTTTATCAGTGTGACATTGCCTACTAGGCCAGCTAACTCGATGTACTCGCCGTGCGGGTCGAAAACCATGATGTTATAGCCTCCTCTCAACGCAAGCTCTTTCACAAGGTTTTTCACGAAAGTGCTCTTCCCCATACCTGAAGACCCTATTACTATTACATGCGTGTTGGCCAGCTTCTCAGGGTTGACTGAGAGCTGAACACCTAGACGACCCCAATACCAGTCATCCCCTGTATCACCGAGCCCGGGGAGCTTAACGGGGTCTAGCCTTTTACCTTTACGCGCCACGCCTATTCCAAAACCCAGGTCTAAACCGCCCTCACCAAGCAAATCCACCACGTCCGAGAGGCGGTAGCCTACTTCAACGGAGAAATACCATAAAAACTCGCTCGCTAACACTGTTGCCGCCAGAAGGCCTGTGGCCGAAGCAACTGCGAAACCGATGTACCCGATTACAGCCTCGTTGAGCCCAGTGGAAGAGCCTGCCCGGCTACTGGTAACATACACTGAAAGAGAGCTGAAGAGAATGTTTACGGGGAGGAGCTGTAGAACATGGATGTTGAAGCCGGAGATCTTGCTGAGAAGGAAGCTCGGGGTGATAGATGCTGATAAAGCGTAGAAATATATCGCCAGGAACGCTGGGAAAAAACTTGACCCCAGGATTCTCCGTCTCCCTAAAACGGCTATTGAGCGCGGAAAATACTTCAGTACATCCCCGCGTAAAATTTTAACATATATGAAGTAGTAGCCGACTGCTAGGATAGATAGAAAATACGTGAAGCCGTCTAGTGTAAAAACCCATCCCCTGCCCCCAACGATAAATGTGCTTACAATGTAAAACCAGGCCCCATTTAGAGCGGCGATTACAAGGGAGTCGTAGGCGACAGCGCTTAAGAGGCTGAAGCCTAGAACCATGGATGCCGCTAAAACCGGGTCGAGTATTCCGCTGGCGAGCAATGAGAATTCTCCTAGTGTAGTCATGAGACGGGATCTTATGGTTGCGTATATTGATAGAAGTAGTAGCTCAGATAAAATTAGTAGTGGCGGCCTAAGAGTCTTGAAGAGGCCCATGTACCCTGGGACTACCTCTCGAAGAGCTTTTTCAAGTTTTCCTCGAAAGGCGGGTAGACGACGCCCTTCTCCGTTATGATCGCAGTAACAAGGTCTGGATCCGTTATGTCGAAAGCATAGTTCAACGCGTTTACATTCTCAAGTGTTATCAGCCTGCCCATCACTGTCTTCACCTCCATGGGGTTTCTCTCCTCAATTATCACGTCACGGATGCTCGAGTTCAAGTCGATAGTGCTCGTGGGGGCGGCCACGTAGAACGGGATGTTATTCCTCTTCGCCGCCAACGCTATCATGTAGGTGCCAATCTTGTTGACTACAAAGCCCTCTCTCGTAATCCTGTCAGCGCCCACGACCACCAGGTCTACCAACCCCCGCCTAATCACGTAGCCGGCCATATTGTCCGTAATCAATGTTACAGGTATACCCTCTTTCATCAACTCCCACACGGTCAGCCTAGCCCCCTGGAGGAGGGGCCTTGTCTCCGTCGCGATCACTTTGATCTTCTTCCCCTTATACCATGCGACACGGATCACGGCCTCTGCCGTCCCGAAGGCTGATGTGGCTAGAGCACCCGCATTGCAGTGGGTTAGGATCGTCGCCCCTTCTCTAACGAGCTCTGCTCCGTACTCCCCTATTTTTATGTTGGCTTCAATATCTTCATTAAGTATTCTAAGGGCCTCTTCCACGAGAGCGTCCGCGAGCTCCCGGGGGTTTAGGCCCGATGCCGAGGCGATCTTCCTCCTCATCCTCTCGAGAGCCCAGAACAAGTTGTATGCTGTGGGTCTAGTCCTCCACAAGAGGTCTATCGCCTCGTGAAGCTTCTCCTGGATATTGGCGGCGTTTTCCCCCGCCAGCTTGCTTGCGTAGGCTGCCACAGCGAGGGCTGCGATAACGCCTATTGCCGGCGCCCCCCTGACCTCCATTTCTATGATCGCTTTGGCTATGCGAACCGGGTCGTTGCTGCAGACCACTTCCTCCTCGAAGGGTAGCTTGAGGGTGTTGATCCAGCAAACCCTCCTGCTTGAGTCATCCCACCAAACAGCCTTAACCGTGATAGGGTAGCTGTAGCTATGCATTAAAACACCTTGTAAATTATGAGATAGTGGAGAGCTGGTATTTAAGGTAAGCTTGATGAACGCTCTTGTAAAAGTGGATAAAGGCTCGTGCACAGGCCTGGTTGAAGATGGGGGTGCGAGAGAGTTCGAGGAAAAATGGTTTGGCGAGAAGAGCGGTGACAAGCTATTCTTAAACATCATAGAGATCTCCTACCTGCTTCTAACAGGTAGGATCATAGTTGAAACAGACGGTAGAATTATCTCCACACTCGAGGACTTCATGAAATCGTCGCTCGAATGCTTCAAGGAATACTCGTGGTCCAACCTAGTAGTCTACAAGGATCTAAGAGATAGGGGTAGGAAAGTGAGGGTTCTCGGGAAGAACGTGTTCATGATGAAGGATAAACACGGTGATATAAGGCTCGTGCTAATCCTAGAGGAGAAGAGCCCGCTTGGAGTTAAAGACATCATCGAATTCGCCGAGAAGTCTATGAGGAACAACATAACCCCTATAGTAGCCATTGTAAGCCTCCAGGGCGAGATAACATACTACGAGCTAGCCAGGATCGAGCCTTCATAACCCTTCCACCGAGGAAAGATCGGAGCGTCTACGATCCATTTCCGTTAATAACCTTCTCAACAACTAGTTTAATCAACATGTGTGTTAAGGGGTACGTATGTCGCTGGACATTCTAAACCCGCCGAGAGGTATGAGGGATATAACCGGCGAGGAGGCTAGACTCTACTTCCACCTGTTTACGGTTTTCTCAGAGACAGCTTCGAAGAACGGCTTCGAGCCGATTATAACCCCCACTGTGGAGTACTACAAGTTGTTCGAGGCCAAAAGCGGCGAGGAAATCAAGAGGAGCATGTATGTATTCGAGGATAAGGGAGGGAGGCTTCTAGCGTTAAGGCCCGAGGTTACTGCGAGTGTTATCAGGACTTATCTGAGAGAGATGAGGGGGAGGCCTAAGCCCATCAGGTTATACTACATATCCCAGTGCTTTAGATACGAGGAGCCGCAGAAGGCGAGGTACAGGGAGTTCTGGCAGGGGGGTCTGGAGGTTATTGGAGATGAAACCGTCAACGGCGATGTCTCGGCGGCCTACACTGCATCCGTCTTCCTCGACAACATAGGCGTCGAGCACACGTATATGGTGGGCAACGTTGCTATATACAGGGCTTTCATGAACATGCTCAAAATACCGCCTGAAGAACAAGACCACATACTCCACTTGATAGACAAAGAGATGGACGAGCAGCTGATGAAAGAGCTTCAAGACAAGTACGGGGAGAAGGCTAAGGAGATAATTCTCAAACTCATGAGGAGCAAGTTGGAGGAGGTTGTATCACTAGTAGAGGAGTTTAAGCAAGAGCTAGGAGGCGATCTAGATAGAGCGATGAACGAGACGAGGAGGCTAGAGGATTTTTCTAAGACGCTGACAGACCTAGGCTACAGAGTCGAGTTTAATCCTAGACTCGTCAGAGGCCTAGCCTATTACACTGGTTTGATATGGGAGTACAAAGTAGCCCGGGGGCTGGAGGTGAGTATTGGGGGCGGCGGTAGATACGATGGTTTGACAAGCGTGTACAGCCACATCCACGAGTACTCGACGGGGCTGGCGCTAGGCTTAGATAGAATAGCCCTTGTATTATGGGATAAGAGGGATACCCTCCTGGCAAAGAAGGGCTACACCGGCGTAATACTGATTTTATCCGAGAAAATCCCCTTGAGCTTAGGCTACGCCCTGGCTAGGAGGTTGAGGAGTAGGTTTACCTCTATTTCAGTTCTCCTAGTAAAAAACATTGAGAAAGCTCTTAGACACGCTGACAGGAGCGGCGTCGATATAGCTGTGATAATAGGGGAGAGAGAGTTTAAAGAAGGGGTTGTCTCCGTGAGAGACCTGGTCAAGAAGGTGCAGGAGACAGTACCTCTATCGGGTGTGGAAGACTACTTTGACAGATATCTATCCCGGAATCGTTGAATCTAGCTTTATTAGGTTCTATACATGAAATTCTAAAAGGCAGGCCTCAACCGGTGTTTCTCTATGCCTAAGGTTCAAATTGAGAAGATAAGCAACTACGAGTGGAGGATACCGAAGTCCTATAAACAATGCATGAGGACAGACTCTATAGTTTTCGCCGACGAATTCCTGCTTGAGAAGATGAGTGAGGATCTAACTCTAGAGCAGGCCGCCAACGTAGCCTGCCTGCCAGGCATAGTAGGCTATGCTTATGTGATGCCTGATGGGCACCAAGGATACGGTTTCCCGATAGGCGGGGTAGCAGGGTTTGACGTTGAGGAGGGCGTTATCAGCCCGGGCGGGATAGGCTATGATATAAACTGCGGTGTGAGAGTTCTCAGGACGAACTTGGATGAGGAGGATGTGAGAGGGAAGCTCAAAGAGCTAGTGGACTCTTTGTTCAGGAATATACCGAGCGGCGTCGGCTCCACTGGGAAGATCAAGGTGAGTGTGAAGGAACTCGATGAAGTATTAGATAGAGGTGTTGAATGGGCTATCGAGAAGGGGTTTGGATGGAAGGAGGACATGGAGTATATTGAGGAGCATGGTAGCTGGAGGGAGGCTGATTCAAGTAAGGTCAGTAATGTTGCGAAGCAGAGGGGGCACGAGCAGCTGGGTACGCTTGGAGCTGGAAACCACTTCCTGGAGATACAGGTCGTCGACCAGATCTACAACCCCGATATCGCTAAAGTATTAGGGTTCGACCACGTGGGTCAAGTAGCAGTCATGATCCATACTGGGAGCAGGGGTTTAGGGCACCAGGTTGCAAGCGACTACCTTATAGTCATGGAGAGAGCGATGAGGAAGTATGGGATATCGGTGCCTGACAGGGAGCTGGCTGCTGTCCCACTAAAGAGCAAGGAGGGGGACGACTACTTCCACGCAATGGCGGCCGCAGCCAACTTCGCGTGGACTAACAGGCAGTTGATCACTCATTGGACGAGGGAGAGCTTTAAGGAGGTCTTCAAGAAGGATCCCGAGGAGCTAGGGCTTGAGATAGTCTACGATGTAGCCCACAACATCGCGAAAATCGAGGAGCATGTGATCGAGAACAAGAGGTATAAGGTTATAGTCCACAGGAAAGGGGCTACGAGGGCTTTCCCGCCAGGCCACCCAGCTATACCGGCCAAGTACAGGGATATAGGACAACCCGTCCTAATACCCGGTAGCATGGGTACAGCAAGCTACATACTGGTCGGCGTCCCCGAAGGGTATAGGACATGGTATAGTGCGCCGCACGGCGCGGGTAGGTGGCTGAGTAGAGGTGAGGCTATCAGGTCGTATAGCCCGGACAAAGTCATAAGCGAGCTGGCGAAGAAGGGTATTGCCGTGAAAGCCGCTACCAGGCGTGTCGTAAGCGAGGAGGCCCCCGAAGCATACAAGGATGTAGACAGGGTTGTCCTCGTAGCACAGAAGGTTGGGATAGCGAACCCGGTGATCAGGCTTAGACCCATCGGGGTCGTCAAGGGCTAGGGAAGAGTATTATCGCTGATAAAGCCCCGATGCATATCAAACTTGTTTTCCAGCTTCTGAACAACCCTACCCCGGATATGTTGGCTGCGAGAAGATATGTGTTGAAGAACGCCGTGTAAGCTATAGCCTTAGCTTCCTGAATGCTCATCGCATACCCAGCCACAGCGGTCATCGGGTGAACCAGAAGGTAGGTTATAAACACGGTTGCAGGGAAGATAAACGAGTAGACCATGTAGGTGAGACCCTTCTTCCTCAACCCGACACGGGCCCCCGATACGAGTTCAACGAACTTTAGAACGTGGGATGACACCTTCTCGTGGTGGGAAGTGTATTTTAGAGGTGTGGTTAAATTGCGTAAAACCATGCGGGCTAGTGCGGGGAACGCGTTGAGCAGGGAGCAGGGCTCGTGCCCTAGTAGCAGGGTCTTCTTGAAGAGCTTGAGGCTCTTGTCCTCGAATTCAACGTAGTGCAAGACCTGATCTAGGGTCACGCCATGTCTTGTCATAGAGAAAGCTTCCTCGAGGAAGCCGAGCACGTCTCTCTCGACTTCGACGAGCCTCCTAACCCTCGGCGTCAGCAAGATCACGGTTGCAAGGACGAGTGTGAAGTGTAGTAGGAGTCCACCCTTGACGAGGATTACTACCAGCGTTGAACCCATCAAGGCTGCCGAAGCGAAGTGCTCCAGCCTAGATAGGGTTAAGGCGTTATCCGATATCTTCAACACGATGAGGTATGATAAGATTGCCACCATTACGACAGCCGTCGACAGAAACATGGTGCTCACCCCTGGTAGTGGGACTACTGTGAGAGCTATCAGGCCGAAGACAGCTAGCATCAACCCCTCGTAGACCCCCTCCACTAGTTTAAGCATGTTCTCGAGCTTCATCCTAAGAGATAGGGAGGTTTTCTCGAGGTAGGACTCGACGAACCTCGCTGTCTCCCCGCTCGTTGTAGCCACCTCGCTATAACCCCTCAGGAAATCCGCGAGCCATGCCGAGCCGGTTGAGTCCGCCAGCTTCCTTAAAGCAGTGTAATCGTCTAGGGCAGTCCTCTCCAACGCCTTGTACTTTAAGGCGAGGGCCCTGATGTAGTCGCCTGCCTCAACCCTCCCCTCAGCAACCTCCTCCAGCAACCTGGGTAGTCTAAGCCCCCCGGTCTCGAACGCTAGTAGTAGTGTGAGGAAGTCCATTAGCTCTATCTCCGAGATACTTCTACCCGGCTTAGACAACGATTTTTTGGCCAGCCTCGGCATAACCCTAACTACCAGTAGGTAGCGCCCTGTTCTTGTAGAACCCGTTTATTTCCCTCATCAGATCCTTCTCGTCGAAGACGCCTCTTGCCACAAGTCTCTCAAGGAAGATGCTCCTCTCAGCTAGCTCTCTTTCAAGAGTCCTCGCCCCTAGTTTACTGGTGAGCCTAGCCGACCTTGAAGCAAGCTCGTCTATTTCCACTGGCTTGAAGACCCCGTTCTCGAAAAACGCGACGTCGACTAGATCAACTTCCTCCGTCACCTCTGAGACCCTTACAACTTTTCTCCCATAGCTCGTCTGCCCCACTATGACAATAGACCATATATTCCCGAGCAGGTTTCTAGGTATTGATATAGGGTAGGCTGTAAGCCTCTTCAAAACCGAGTCCGGGCTGTCTCCGTGTATTGTGTTCAAAACCCCGTGGCCTAGGCGTGAGGCTTGAACCAGCACTCTTGCCTCAACGCCCCTGACCTCGCCGACCACGATGTAGTCGGGCCTCCTCCTCAGGCTTACTCTTAGAAGGTGGTACATGTCTATGCTCTGCCCCGAGTCGAGTGAGAGGATGCTCTCGACGAGAGGATCCCACTGATCGCTCGGTAGATATAATTCAGGCGTGTCCTCTATCGTGATCACCCTCTTATTGAAAGGCACCAGGTTTAAGAGCCCTTGTAGGAGAGTAGTCTTCCCCGCTCCAACACCCCCCGCGATTATAATCCAGCCCTTCAACTCGAGGACGAGCCACAGGTATGCTGTGATCAGGCTGTTCAGTACACCGCTGTTTATAAGCTGGGTTATGGTCCACGGCTTCTCCGGCTTCTTCCGCACGACAATACTACTACCCTTCCTGGAGACATTGTTGCCGAAGATGAGGCTGACCCTATACCCCTCTCTCGTCAAACCCTCGGCAATAGGCGACGCGATGCTCACGTGTTTCCTAATCTTCCTCGAGAAGCTGAGGACAAGCCTATCCACAAGGTTCTCTCCAACCATCATGTTTGTCTTAATCCAGCCCAGCTGGCTGAAAGCCCTGTGGATGACCCAAACCCTCTTGTCAGAGGAGTTTAGGGATATCTCCTCAACCAGCGGGTCTAGTAGAATAGGGTATAGGGGGCCGTAGCCAGTTGTGATCTTCATGTAGTGGTAGTAGAGCCTCGGAGCAAGCCCGTTGGAGCCTCCACCACCTATCATGGATGAAATGCACTCGAGGCTCTCGCACTCAACCCCCATCCCTAGTATACGGCCGAGAACCTCCGCCTCCCCGGGGGCTAGGCCCGGCTCTTCGACTACATAGTATAGGCCGTCCTCGCCTTCGACGATCCTCACTTTAACTATCCCGCCGACCAGGTACTCCTCTAGAACCCTGCTCGCCTTGATTTCCTGGAGGAAAGTGTTTTCCTGGTAATCGTGTACAAGCCTCGTGAAGAAGTCTTCATGCCTAGGGTTTGAGGAAGAAAAAATCTTCTTCAAGCTTAAGGCTTTGAGCATTTAAAACACCTACTGGTAGACAGGGGTCTTAACCAAGTCTGTTACGCCGCTTCCACTACTCGAAGTATAGCTTGCTGACACGTAGACTACTGTTGAACCCACTATAGCGCTGGTGATAGTGCTGTTAATGTTAATGTTGATCGTGGTGGTAGTGCCTGCGGGCACCTGAGCATTCACCCCGCTTATAGTGTAGCTACCGCTACTAGTGTAGACTGTGACGCTTGTGATGTTCACCGGGATATTGCCGAGGTTGCTTACCTCAAGCGATAGAGTGGACGTGCTGCCTGTGACGATTATTTTAGCCGAGACTATTTTCAAGTTAGCGTATTGCTGGGGTAGCGAGAGGTAGTTCATGACATAGTTGTATATCAACATTCCACCGGCGACAGTTATCATTAAGAGTATCGCGGCCGCCACCAGGCCGTCTATCCCCTTCAACCTGTACCACCCGGGTAGAAGAGTTGGCTTTAAACGAGTTGTTTAAGATATGTTAAAATAGCCGGGTTACCCGGGGTTCAGTGAAAGTATCCCTTGTAGTCCACTAGTTTAAAGGTCTCTAACAATGCATTAACGGAAAGGAAGTAAGGTGGAGTGGTTTTGTCGAGCGAGACCGCGGAGAAGTATAAGGCGATCAGCCCCGCGGAGTTCTTCTACAAGTACAAGGAGATCGCGGGCTTCGCCAACCCTGCTAGAGCCCTCTACCAGACTGTGAGAGAGCTTGTTGAAAACGCCTTGGACGCAACAGACTCCCACGGGATACTACCCGATATAAAGATAGTGATCCAGAGGGCAGACCCTGTCCAAGAGTTCTATAGAGTGACTGTTGAAGACAACGGTATTGGCATACCGCCCGACATAGTGCCCAATGCTTTTGGGAGAGTCCTCTTCAGCTCTAAATACGTCCTGAAGCAGACCCGGGGCATGTACGGCCTTGGCGTTAAAATGGCTGTGCTCTACGGGCAGATGACCACGGGAAGGCCCATCGAGGTTATAACGAGTAAAAGAGAGTACAGGAGGATATACTTCTTCAAGATCAGGATAGACATAAACAAAAACGAGCCCATCGTACTTGAGAGAGGTAGCTGGAGGAAGCAGAGGGACTGGCATGGAACTATAGTATCCTTGACGATTGAGGGGGACTGGGGTAAGGCTAAGGCGAGGATAAAAGAATATGTTAATAGGACAGCCATAGTCACGCCCTATGCTAACATAGTAATGTACACGCCCGACAACGAGGTGGTATTCTACAAGAGGGTGATAGACGTCATGCCCCGCCCCCCACGCGAGGTCAAGCCCCACCCCTACGGCGTGGACTTAGAGATGTTGAAGATGATCATGGAGTCGAGTAAACAGCCCACGATACTTGAAGCCCTTGTCGAAAACTTCCAGAGTGTCGGGGAGGTGACGGCTAGAGACCTGCTGACACGGGCTGGAATAGACCCCTCGATTAGCCCGAGCAGCTTGAAGGAGGACGACCTGCTTAAGTTGGTGAACGTCATGAAAACCTACAGCCAGTACAAGCCCCCGTCGAGCTCGGCTATCTCACCCCTAGGCACCGAGGTCATTAAAGCCGGTTTAAACAGGATGTTCGAGCCCGAGTTCGTTGAAGCAGTGACTAGGAGGCCCTCAACATATGAAGGACACCCATTCATCGTCGAGGCCGGCATAGCTTACGGCGGTAAAGTACCGTTAAGCGAGCCGGATAAACCAACCACTCTGAGGTACGCTAATAAAATACCGTTGTTGTACGATGAGGGAAGCGATGTTATAACAAGCGTGGTCAAAGAAGATATCGCGTGGGAGAACTACCTGGTCTCCTTCCCGGCCCCAATAGTACTGCTAGTGCACGTATGTAGCACTAAGGTGCCGTTCAAAGGAGTGGGTAAGGAGAGCATCGCTGATGTCCCTGAGGTTAGGAGGGAGATAAAGCTCGCGATCTCAGAAGTGGCCAGGAGGCTCCGAGGGTATTTGACGGCTAAGCAGAAGGAGTTTGAGGCTCAACGGAAGGTCGTCCACTTAGCTAAATACATACCAGAGATAGCTAGGTCGATTGAAGTAATCTTCTCGGGAGACGGCCTCGATAGGGAGATCCTGGTGAAGAAGATAGTTGAAATAATATCCGCTAAAACAGGTATACCTGAGAGTAAGATCAACGAGGTATTAAAGAATGTTGAGATAGGGGCTTAGAGGGTTCTACATGTCTAGTGTGGACGTTAAAGCTAGAAAAAACGCGATGCGCGTGCTAAAGGAGAGGTTTAAAACCATAATCGAGCAGATACAGAGAGGTGAAAAGCCTACCCTCATCATGCCGAAGAGAGTGTTGTCGAACACCATATACGACGAGAAGAGTAAAATGCTCCTTCTAGGACCCGATGTCCTGAAGAGATCGTTTATTGATGTCAACGAGGCTAGGAAGTTCATGCAGACCCTCCTGATGGCGTCGATAATATATGAGGCTCTAGTCAACAACGAGTACCCTACTATCCGTGACCTCTTCTACAGGGGTAAACACAGCATAAGCTACAGGGATGTCGACGGGAAGTTAATTCACGAGAACACGTGGGACGAGCAGAAGGAGTCTGATAGCGTGATAAGAGACCTAGAGGTCTTCATGAACGTCCTTAGAGAGGAAATGCTTATTCTCAGCAAGGAGAAGGGCAAGGTTGTCGGCAACCTGGTCATCAAGAGCGGGGATGATGTAATAGACTTGAGTAAAATGGGCCATGGAGCATACTCGATAGAGCCGACACCAGACCTCCTCGAGTTCAGAGATGTGGACGCTGAATATGTTCTCGTCGTGGAGAAAGACGCTGTGTTCCAGCAATTACATAGGTACGGGTTCTGGCGTAAGTACAAGGCGATACTAGTCACCAGCGCCGGCCAGCCTGACAGGGCTACTAGGAGGTTTGTGAGGAGGCTTAACGAGGAGCTGAAGCTACCGGTCTACGTGCTGACGGACAGCGACCCCTACGGGTTCTATATCTACAGCGTGTTTAAGATAGGCTCCATAACCCTGTCGTATGAGAGCGAGAGGCTTGCAACCCCTAACGCGAGGTTTATAGGAGTATCCATGACGGATGTCTTCGGCGACGGGGTTTTCCAGAAGATCCTAAACAATGTTAGGGAGCTAGGTGGTTTCACCAAGAGCGCGTTAGGCAGGCTGAAGAAGAAGAAACCATACCTATCCGAGAGCGAGAGGAAGAACTATGTCATAAAAGCGAAGCAACGCGACATAGAGCGGGCTGTAGAGCTAGTTGGATACGATGTAGCGGAGAAGTGCATCGAGTCCTCTGAGGTGAGGAGTAAGCTTAAGAAGAAAGAGGGTTTAACAGGCTACCCGTGGTTTAGGACGCCGGAGTGGATTAGAGAGCTATGCATCTTCTTCAACACGCTGAACAAGCTCGAGATAGAGGCCATGGCTAGCAAGGGGCTTAAGTTCCTAGCTGACACTTATATACCTGAGAAAATCGAGGGCAACGACTGGATAGACTAGCTTGGGAAGCGGTTTATGCTCGATGAAAACCGTGGGGCGTGACTGGCTCACCCACCTGGCGTACCGTGCCAGGGGCTGTCTCTCCAGACAGCATCCCAGAGGGCTTCCTCGCTGAACTTCTCCTTAACAGCTATCTTCTCGTGCACGTCGACTAGTAGCGCGTGATGTCTCCTCTCATCGTCTAGTATAGCGGCTAGTATGAGCTTCGAATAGGGCTCCTTAGCGTCGTCGAGCAGGCGCTTCGCCTCCTCAATCATCTTCGCCTCGGTTTCTATGTGCTTGATTATCCCCCTCCTAATGTACTCGGCCTCCTCCTCTGTCAGGAAGGGTAGACCTCCTCTAGCTATCTCAGCTAGGGCCTTATACATTAACGAGTGCTTGAGGGAGTCCTGGGCGATACCCTCTATTAAGGCTTTTAGAAGCGGGTGCCTGAACTTGCTTGTTATACTCTTCAACTCTTCATAATACTCCTTCTCGAGCTTAGAATACTCCTCGAAGAATTTAACAAGGTCTTCCAAGAAATAACACCGATAACAGTTATCGCTCCCACGTTAAAAAACATAATGGTGGCTGGCCAAAAGTTTCGGGGAACCCTATCTCTCATTATAATAAGTGTTTTAACAGGGGTTGAATTGCTTATAACAGGTGTTAGACCGGTAGACGAGCTTCTAAACCCTGTTGAAAAACATTGGAGCATAGAGTTCTACGGGGACTCTTACGTGTTGAACTATTTGTTCCACAGGGCAGTATCCATTAGGAGCAAGTATAGTAGGGTATATGTTGTTGTCTCACTGGAGTTCGGGGGTATTAGAACAGACCTCATAGAGGCTTTCTGCAGGATATTCGACTGCAGGCTACCCGCTGTGAGTGTGAGCAGGGTCTTCAGGGTTAGAGAGCTCGTCCAAGTATTGAAGAGTTTAAGCAGTGAAAGCGACTCTACGGTAATCCTATTATACCCCTACAACTTCCTCGGAGACGACCCCTCCACGTACTACGAGGCCACAGAGATATCGGGGCTGATAAACAGGGTTTCAGCTGGGAACTCCGTCCTAATATTCAACACTAAGACTAAGTTCGGCGAGAGAATGCCCGAGGGGGGTAGTATGCACCACCACGTGGTTAAGGTGATAATCAGGCTGGACAGGTTGGGCAGGCTGGTTAAAGCAGAGCTCGTCAAGCACCCCGCCAAGCCGACCGGGTTGCGTAGATTGTTCAAAGTGGACTTGTTGAAGAACGCTGTAGCCCCTGTTGAGACGGTTAGCCTGCTCAACTGGGTTAAAGTGGGGTGAGGTTTTTGGGTAGAACCACGCCCTCCCTCAAGTACTATGTGAATATGTACATCGAGAGGTGGAGGAGCCTGCTCCCGCTAGTGGACCCTGGCATAAGAGAGGTCGTTGAGGAGCTACTCGAGGAGGTAGATTACTCGGCTTCACTGCTCTCGTATAAGGGTGTTGTAGACCCTCTAGAACCCCTCGTCTTCCACCTGCTGTTGAAAATAGCCGAGTTGAGGAAGAAATATGAGTATGGGAGAGCATAGCCGGGTGGGGGAGTCGTGGCCTGCAACATGGCTCCTGGACGCTCGGCCGAGCCCTAGTAGAGGGGTTGTCCTGGAGCTCTACGAGGAGGCGACTGGGAGGGTTCGGGAGATAGAGTCTGATATCCTCTACTACGGCTACATTTACTCGAGCAACCCCTACGCTGTCTCAAGGCAATTGGTTTACGAGGGCCTGGTCGAAGATGCCTGGGTCGAAGAGTGGTTTACACCGCCCTACTACAGGGAGAAAAAGAGCATCGTTGTTTTCACCGCCAAGAGCTTCAGGGAACTTAAGCGGATCTTGGCTACAGGCGAGAAGAACGGCTTGGAGCCCTTGAACAAATACCCCCACCCCCTAGTGGAGGCTCTCTACAGAGCGGGCTTGAGGCCTTTAACGAGAGTAACCGAGTTGAAGAAGGGAGTGGTTTCAACCACCTGGAGCTATAGTGAGAGAGACCCGGCTCTAAGAAGCCTGGTGATCAGCGCTGGAAACGGCGGTTATATTGTAGAAGGGGGGAAGCACCTGAGAACCTGGAGTATCAGGGAGGTTGCTTCAGCCATCGTTGAATACAGGCCGCTAATAGTTTTCACGGAGCCGGGTATATACTTGAAGCTTGTCTCAGAGGAGCCGGCGGTTAGGGAGTCTGTGTGGAAGTGGGTTTTAGGGGGCTCGTTCAGCGCCCACGAGTACTATGAGTGGTCTAGGCTGTCTTACACCCCTTTAAGCCTGATGAATAATGTGACGATAGGCAGAGTCCTAACCACCATTGAAGCGCTTGAGTCGAGGAAAATGAAGTACGTTATCCAGAGGGAGCATAGCAGGCCGGAGAAGTTTAGGAGCCTGGTCGACCTTATAGCACTGGATCGGGGCGGGGTTGTATTCAAGCCTAGGCCGGGATTGTACTGGAATGTCTGTCAAATAGACTTCAAGAGCCTCTACCCGTCTATCATAAGCCGGCTCAACATATCAGGGGAGACGGTCAACGACCCTTACTGCAAGAGCAAGAGGAGCCTCGATTACGCTGGGAAAGACGTGTGCCTGGAGCGCAGAGGGGTTGTACCCGCGAGCCTTGAAAAACTATTGTATCTCAAGGACCTCTACGACGGGTTGTACAAGAAGACTGGCGACGAGCTGTACAATGCTAGGAAGAGCGCCGTCAAATGGCTTCTCGTGGCAAGCTTCGGCTACCTAGGCTACAGGAACAGCCTGTTCGGATCCATATCAGCCCACGAAGCGGTCACAGCGACAAGCCGCGAGATCATGAGGAAAGCCTCGGAGAGAGTTGGTGAGGAAGGTTTCAGGGTAGTGCACGTTATCGTGGACAGCTTGTTTGTGAGCGGTGTCCCCAGCGAGGGGTGTTGCAGGAAGCTTGCGGAACTAGTCTCAGAGGCAACAGGCTACGAGGCTAAAGTCGAGTCCTACTACATATGGCTCTACATCCCGAGGGAAACCGGGAGTAGGAGGGGTGTGGCTAACAGGTACTACGGCCTCTTGTCTAACGGGGGCTTGAAGATAAAAGGGGTTCTAGCAGCCAGGAAAGACACCCCCGAGCTTGTTAAGGCGGCTGAGATCGAGGCGTTGAGTAAGCTGGCTGAGGCTAGAGAGCCAGGTAGCTTCACCGGAGCCCTGCTTAAAGCCTACAAGGTTGTTGAGGACTACAAGCTGGGTTTGACGAGAGGTTTAGACCCCCGGTTGCTCGTCATAACGAGGTATAGAAGCGTGAGGGGAGGGTACAGGAAGCCACCGAGATACGTTGTGGAGGGTGAGGGTCCTCCCTACATGCTTATAGCGTCGAAAAACGGGTTGAAGCCGTTCCGCGAGAACACTGCGGTGGAGATCGACCTCGATTATTACTTGGGGATGCTCGACAAGGTTAGAAGAGAGCTACCTGAACCCGGTGATGTCGACGCATCCATATCACAGCATCCTACCGGGAGCTGCCGCGAGCTTGCCTCCCCTCCTTGAAAAATTGATGGGGGTTGCGGCCCGGTAAAGTCAGTGGTGGAAACATCGATTAGCACACTATATGAACTTTATAATGCATAGTGGCTACCTGGATCTCCCGTCTCGAAAACGGCTACGGAAGGTGGCCTCGTAATGAAGAAGCTGGTGTTGAGGATTAAGAGCGTCGGGTGCCCCGGTTGTATTGCCACAGCTTTAGCACACTTGTTCAGGATAAAAGGGGTTAGAGGGGCTCGGGTGGTTGGTTTAGACATAATCGTTTTACTAGACGATGAAACAGACCCTCGGGTGGTGCTGGAAGACCCTGTTTTAAACGAGTACTATAGAATAATCTCGTGGAGGCTCGAAGAATATAAGGGCGATGCCGCGCTTAGACGATATTCCCTCGCGCAAAGTTAAGTTTATATAGAAGCCTTATCATCATGTTTCACCTAGGATCATAATTCCTTTCAAGGGTGGTGAATGTGACTGTAGAGCCAACAGGTATCCCTGTGTTGATACTGAAGGAAGGCACCCAGAGGACTGCTGGTAGAGATGCCCTGCGCACTAACATAATGGCTGCTAGAGCTGTCGCCGAGATGATTAAAACAACGTATGGGCCTAAGGGAATGGATAAAATGCTGGTTGACGCCCTGGGAGATGTAACTATAACAAACGACGGCGCGACAATCCTAGATAAAGCTGAGATACAGCACCCAGCCGCCAAAATGCTTGTTCAAGTAGCTAAGAGCCAGGACAACGAGGTTGGAGATGGGACTAAAAGAGCTGTCGTCTTCGCCGGCGAGTTGCTGAAGCAAGCCGAGGAGCTCCTGGCAAAGAACATCCATCCAACAGTTATTGTAAGCGGCTACAGGAAAGCTATGGAGGAGGCCCTGAAACTACTCGACCAGATAGCCCAGCCGATAGATATAAACAATGAGGATCTACTGAAGAAGATCGCTAAAACATCTCTAACGAGTAAGGCTGTCCACGACGCTAGAGACTACTTCGCGGAGATAGCTGTTAAAGCCGTTAAACAGATCGTCGAGAAGAGAGGGGATAAGAACTACATAGACTTAGACAACATCCAGATCATCAAGAAGTACGGAGGTGCCCTACTAGACTCGACGCTAGTCTACGGCGTAGTACTAGATAAAGAAGTCGTCCACCCAGGTATGCCCAGGAGGGTTGAGAACGCTAAGATAGCCCTACTGGACGCGGCGCTTGAGGTGGAGAAGCCGGAGATAACAGCTAAGATAAACATCACCAGCCCCGAGCTAATGAACGCTTTCCTAGAGGAGGAAGCCAAGATCCTGAAGGACATGGTGGAGAAGATCGCCGCTACTGGCGCTAATGTTGTTATAACGCAGAAGGGTATTGACGAGGTTGCCCAGCACTTCCTGGCGAAGAAGGGTATTCTAGCCGTGAGGAGGGTGAAGAGGAGCGACCTCGAGAAGCTTGAGAGGGCGACGGGAGGTAGAATAGTGAGTAACATAGAGGATCTGAAGCCAGAAGACCTAGGTTATGCCGCTGTAGTCGAGGAGAGGAAGATTGGAGAGGACAAGATGGTGTTCGTGGAGGGATGCAAGAACCCGAGGGCTGTCAGCATTGTCATAAGAGGCGGCTTAGAGAGGCTCGTAGACGAGGCGGAGAGGAGTATAAGAGATGCCTTGTCAGCTGTGGCAGACGTCATAAGAGACGGTAAGATCGTTGCGGGCGGTGGAGCCGTCGAGGCGGAGCTTGCCAAGCACATTAGGAGGTTCGCTACGAAGGTGGGTGGAAAAGAGCAACTATCCATCGAGGCCTTCGCTAAAGCGCTAGAGGGCTTGGTTGTCACACTAGTCGAGAACGCTGGCTTAGACCCAGTCGATATTATAATGAAGCTTAGGGCCGCCCACGAGAAGGAGGATGGTAAGTGGATTGGTGTAGACTTGAACACAGGCGACTTCGTGAACATGATGGAGAAAGGCGTGATAGAGCCTGTTAGCGTGATAGCTAACGCTATCAAAGCCGGTACCGAAGCCTCGACGATAATCCTAAGGATAGATGATGTAATAGCGGCTAGTAAGGCCAAGGAGAAAGGCGCTGAAACAGGCAAGAAGCCGGGCGAAGAGGAGAAGAAGGAGGAAGACTAAACTATTCTAACCAACAACGGTTTTTTATAAAAACTTGAAAACAATACCGCCTCTCCTTTATCCATATAGGGCAGTATCTCCCTGATCTCGCCAGTCATGTTGACAACCTTATCTAATACCTCGAGATCCACAGCCGATTTAATCGAGTGAACTATCTTGGTCGACGTGTTAGCCATCACGTCTTCAACAAGCGCTGAAGGTGATTGCGAGACTATTACAAGGCCTACGCCAAATTTCCTAATCTCATCCAGCATTTTTACAAGTATCTCAACGTAGTTGTCCCTGCCGAGCAGGTTACGTGCTTCCTCAACCACTATTAGAAGCCTCCTCGAGTTAAAACCCCCTCTAAGGGCTTTATCGAAGATCTTTTTAAGGAAGGCCGCCACGTAGACCCTCCTTATAGCTAGGTCGCCTATCTTGGATAAGTCTATTACTAGAGGCCTGTTAGAGCCCACCTCGAGATCGGGGTCGCCACCGCTAAAGAGATCCTTATATCCTCCAATAGTCAGCCTCCTAAGTTTTCTCATAAGCGAGAGCCTGCTCTCCCTGAACCAGGCTGACTCATCGGGCATACCCTCAAGCGCCTCAACGAGGTCTGAGATGTCCAGATCCTCCTCCCCTCCGAGGGATTCAAGGCTTTTCAACAGGACGTACTCTTGGGCTGGTGTCAAACCTAGCACTTGGCTGGCGAATTCCACTGAGTAGTACCCTTCCTCCCTGCTTAGTAGCGTTATAGGGAGTTGGAATGGATCCTTCACCTCCGGGTCGCGGAGCAAGCTACTGTACTCTCCATGCCAGTCCAGGATTAGGGGTTTGAAGAACACCGAGTAGTCTCCCTCGGTAAGCCTGTTTACTATTGTAGCCACGGTGAATGTCTTCCCAGTGCCAGTAGCACCCGTCACCAGTGTATGCTTGTTCAAGTCCTCAACTGGTATGCAGGCGTCGGCAGGCGGCGTCGAGTTAGCAACCTCCCCCACGACCACGCAGTCCCTGCTGGTATGCTCTCGGGTTTTAACCACCTCCTGCCTAGGGTATCTTGGGATTACCCTGAGAGACCAGGGTAGGATGACCCCGGTGTTCTTCCTCTTCTTTAAAAATTTGTTATAAGCTCAAGGATGTTGTGCGAGCCGGTTTCACCGAGCTCCCTCGCCTCGCCGACAGTTATATGCCTGAAGTTTGAGGCTATGTAGTCTCTTATAAACTGCACCTCTTTTTCGTCCTCGGCGTTCTTAACGCCTACGAGCAGCATTCCCTCGGCTCTATTCCTCTCAGCTACGCTCACAGCTATGACTTTAACCCCCCTGTTCCTCTCAACCCTGCTCTTTATCAACTCGCTAAGCTTCTTCAACTCCTCGTTGACAAGCTCCTCGCTTGAACCCATGTACCTGTATATTTTCAGAATGTAATATTTCACGCTCCCCCCTGGATAAGCCAGGGGTATAGTGGTGGAGGGTTCGGTGAAAGTTTCCGAGAGGCCTCTTCAGGTAGAAGACGCTCCCACGTAGACTTCGTCTAGGGGTTTGAAGCCTAGTTGCTGTTTTGTCTTCAAGACGAGGAGGAAACCGCCTATAGATATGACTGTCCTATATGTTTCTCCGATACTCCTGTTGGAGACAACGCTACCCTTGCCGCAGAAGTAGTGTTGGAGACACTCCTCTTTACTCTCCGTTATCGCGATAACAACGTTGCTTCCCTTCCTTAGATCCGGCATAATTTTCTCATGGAGTTCAATATCTATTGAGACATCGCCGCATTGAAGCTTAACCCTGTATACCCCTGGGTATCTCAGCCTTTCTACTTCGCCTACCTGGCACTCGTATTTTTGGATCATAGTATCAAGCCATAAACCAGGGCTACTAGCCTTTAGCCAACGTCTTACTAAGTTTTTAAGATATTTTTAAGCATTACCCGGCGGAGTCGTGTCTCACACGATGGTTATTAAGGTGTCAAAGTAGAGAAATATTCAAAATATCCGCATACATAAATGCTCTGTGGGTGGAACCGTGAGCGTGCTAGATGCTTCGAGAAGGCTTGCCGGAGAGCTTTCAAGCCTGATAGATAAAAGAGTTAAAATAGTGTTAGCTGACGGCAGGTCTTATGAGGGGAAGCTAGTCGGGTTCGACACACCCTCCCTCAACATCCTAATCCAGAACGCTCAAGACGATAAGGGGAACAAGTACCCTAAGGTTATAGTGAAAGGAGATAGGCTGAGCGAGATCATAGTCCTGGAAGTCCCGTTATTCGACCCCGAGGAGTTCAAGAACATCATCATCAAGGAGATGAAGCTGCCAGAACACCTGGTTAGAGTTATACCTGAGGCTAGAGTAGTGGAGGTTCAAGGACGCTATAGAGTTAGCGAGAGGGGTGTTGAGGGTACGGGGCCCATAGCTGAGACGCTTTATAGATTGCTAGAACAGTACTTGGAGACTAGGCGCAAGACGCTAAAGGGAGAATGATTGTGGAGTACTTTGATGTAAGAGAGTACGACCTAGCCGGGCGTATAGGTAGGCTCAAGACTAAACATGGGGTTGTGGAGACCCCTTATATTTTTCCTGTTGTAGACCCTGTTAGACAGGACTTGGATTTGAATACGATACGGGAGCTAGGGTTTAACGCTCTCATCACCAATGCTTACCTATTCTACCGGAGGAATAAAGGCGTAGCCAGGGATATACACGCGGAGCTGAAGTGGGATAGTACTTTAATGACCGATTCCGGGGGCTACCAGGTATTAATCTACGGTGACGTTGAGGTAGACAACCCTACGATAGTGAAGTATCAGAAGCTTATTGGAACAGACATAGGTGTCATACTGGATGTCCCTACGGGCACAAAAATGAGCTGGGAGGAAGCCCACCGCGCTGTAGAGGAAACTTGGAGGAGAGCTCTCCAGGCGCTGCCGTTAATCATGGATAGCGATATCCTGTGGACTCTACCTATACAGGGCTCACCCTACATGGATCTACTCTTGAAATCAGCTGTAAGAGCCTGGAGGACGCCATACCACATATTCGCTTTTGGATCGCCTACAGTACTGCTTGAAAAATACGATTACAGCCCTCTACTAGAGTATGTCGCCCTAGCCAAGAGGGTTCTCCCACCTGGGAGACCACTACACGTGTTTGGAGTAGGGCACCCAATGATCCTCCCATTCCTGGTAGCACTTGGCGCAGACTTGTTCGACTCAGCGAGCTACATATTGTACGCTCGCGAGGGGAGATACATGTTGCCGGAGGGGACGAAGAGGATTGAAGAGCTGACATACCTACCCTGCAACTGCCCTGTTTGCTCGAGATATACTGTGAGAGAGTTGCTCGAAATGCCCGCTGAAGAAAGAACCAAGCTCATAGCACTACACAACTTGTACATGTTGAAGAAGGAGCTGAACGTTGTCAAGGAGAGTATCAGGGAGGGGAGGTTATGGGAGCTCCTGGAAGAAAGGAGTAAGACTCACCCGAGCCTTAGAAGGGCTTTCGAGGTAATTAAAAGACATGCGGACATGCTGGAAAAATTCAACCCTCTCTCCAAACCCGACTCCCCGGCACTCCTAGTGCTAGATGAAGACACCTACTTCAACCCCAGGGTAAGGTCGATGGAGGAGAAGAGTATCGAAGTGGTTGGCCGGATGTGGAAAGGAGGAGAGTACGCGGCTATTGTCGTATTCTCTGGAAAAGACTTTGGATCCCTGAGAGAAAAATTATTGAAACAAGGTGTGGTGGGTCAAGTGCTTATAGTACACCCAGTTCTAGGATTATACCCTCTCCAGTTATCTAACACGTATCCTTACTTCCAACATGAGGACGGCGTCTTTGACTACTTAGACGAGGAAATTTTGAACAATATCTCTGCTAGGGTGCTCGAGTTGTTGGAGAGTAAGGGGAATTCGAGGGTCAGAGTCTTCGTGCCCGGAAATTCGAGTAGAGGGGAGTTAAAGCTCGCCCAGAGGCTCGTGACTACTTTGAAAGGGAGAAACATTCAAGCGGAGCTAGAGATACTCGGATAATGCTCGTCGTGGAAAACTGAACTCTACTTAAGTTGTTCTATAGGTATATTGGATGGCCCTTCTCGGCTTCCTCCATCTCGACAGATTTAAGCATTTTCTCCCGTTCAGCTTCAATCGACTCGATGATCTTCGCTTCTTCAAGTAGCCTTGTGGTATCTATTTTAAAGCCTAAAATGTCGCCTATTACCTCCACTGCGACCGCGCTCGCCCTGGGATCCGGCCTGTAGAGCTCTGTGTAGGAGAATAAAGCAATGCCAGGCACCTTGTAGGCGTCCATGAAGATCATCAGGAGGGCAAGCGGCCCAATTATATGTCTGCTCTCGAGTAGTTTAGCGTTCAACCTCTCCTGGTAGCCCCCTATAGGAACCCACCTATATTTCTCGTCCTCGCTCTCTTTCAGGCTCGGATCCAACCCTCCTACAAGTATCGTCTTTGACACCTTCTTCTCCTTCACCCATCTAGCCACTAGCTCAGCGTAGTCTGTTCTCTCACGCACGTTGGGTGTGCCGTTGTTTACTAGAACAAGTAGCTTTTTGCCCTCCACCACGCCATAGTAGAGTTCAAAGGGGTATACGACACCTGTCTCCTTGGTGTAGATAGTTGTCTCGGGATAATATTTGGTTCTTATGAAACCTATCCTCTTCAGCTTAAGCTCCAAAACCAGGTGTCTGCTAGTTAAATAGCCGACCATGCCGAAACCTTGGAAGCCTGTTATGAATATTGAGCCCTCTAGATCCTTGTCGGGCACATTCTCCAACAATACCACGTTCACTCTGAAACCCCCTGCCTTATTCTAACTGCTTCACCCCATTTATAAAACACCATTTCCCACCCAGGTTTAACAGCGCGGCCCACAGCCAGCAACTCCCCTTTCTCATCCACGACAAGGACTTCATCCTCTGGCCTGATATCCGGGTCGGCCATCAATACGTGTTTGCAGAAGACATTGCCTCCTTTAGCGATGAATTCCGCGTACTTGCTCAACACGTATACTCGCATCTTAGGGTGGGGGAGGATTTTGTTTAATACAAGCCCGGATGTAACATACAGGTTGAACCTGTAGTCTGAGGCCCTTACAGCCAGGTAAGGTTTTGAGTCAACGATTATCCTCCTAAGCTTGAGTGTGCTTCTACTGAACTCTCCTTCCGCGTCATCTGGTATAAACTCCCCTCCAACACCGAACTGCAACCCAGCTATATACCTCAACTCCTCTATCTCGCTCTCCGTAAGTCTTCTCCTAAGCATGAGCTACCACATTTGCCTGGACTATAGGATATGTGATAGTTCCAACCCGATAAAAACAATCCACGCTGATGTTAAAGCATTACGCGGAGACTATTATCCCTCTCCTCACTAATGCCTCTCCTAATATTCTTCTTCGACAAGACCTTCCTAACAGCTTGCTCAAAGTCCTCTCTAGTCACAACCCTCCTCCCAGACCTAATCGCGTTGTAACCCGCTTCTGTTACAATAGCCTTGATCTCGGCCCCGCTCAAGCCCTCCGTCATGGCAGCTAGTTTGTACAAGTCGACGTCGTCGCTTAGTTTCATCCTCCTCGTGTGCACTTTAAATATCTCGTACCTGCCCTGTCTGTCTGGTAGAGGGATTTCGATCAGCCTGTCAAGCCTCCCCGGCCTCAGGATAGCTTGATCCAGTATGTCTATCCTGTTAGTAGCCGCGATCACCTTAACCCTGTCGAGAGGCCGGAACCCATCTATCTCCGCTAGCAACTGCATTAGCGTCCTCTGAACCTCTCTTTCACCACTCGTGCCTATGTCAATTCTCTTAGCCGCTATAGCGTCTATCTCGTCTATGAACACGATGGCTGGGGCCTTCCTCCTAGCTAGGCTAAACACCTCTTTAACTATCCTGGCCCCCTCTCCAATGAATTTCTGAACCAGCTCGCTCCCCACAATACTGATAAACGTTGCCTGAGACTCACGTGCTACAGCTTTAGCCAGCAGAGTCTTACCGCAACCAGGCGGCCCGTATAACAGGACTCCCTTAGGAGGCTCTATGCCGATCTCCTTGAATAACTCCGGGTTTTTCAACGGTAGTTCAACAACCTCTCTCAACTCTCTTATCTGCTCTTTCAAACCTCCTACATCATCGTATGTTACCTCAGGCCTCTCGATAACCTCGAAGGATTGAACATAGGGATCCTCGTATTCCGGGAGTACATCGACTATTGTGGAACCCCTCTGGTTTAATGCCACCCGGGCACCTGGGACAAGTTTATCGCGTGGAACGCTCTCCGAGATATAGACGATCAGGTTGGGCCCCGTCGTGCTCCTGACAACCGCCCTATTCCCGTCGATCAAATGCAGTAGGACTCCCTCGATCAAAGGAGGAGACAGAAGGTTCTCTATTTCCTTCTTATAGTAGTTGATCTTCATGTTGAGCCTTTTAATCTCGTTCTCCATCTCCCTGACCTTGCTCTCCAAATACTTTACGTAGTCGTCCTCCGACATACGGGCTTCAGCAGCGTTATCCTGGATGTCTTCGCTTGACATGAAAGCCCCTTTCCCTTTATCGGTATTAAGAAGGTCTTTAAAACCCGGACTCAATAATTTTAAACCAGCTTAGAGAAGATGTTTCTACCAGGTTATTGAAATGCCATGTTACTGCGAAATATGCGGCAGGGAGGTAACGAACGATAGGGATTGCAAGAAGGTTGTAGTCGAAGGCTCGATCCTCCACGTATGCCCAGACTGCTATCGCAGGCTTGTAGGGAGCGGTAAAGCGAAACCATATGTTGAGGAAAACAGGAAACCATTAGTGGTCTCTAAGAGTAAAAGCGTTGTGAAGACGAGTGCCGGGGGCTTTAAAGATGAGTTCGAGATAGTTGAGGACTACGCCAAGAGGATAAGAGAAGCCCGGGAGAGGTTGGGGTGGACTCAAAGCGTTCTAGCAGCTAAAATCAGGGAGAGCGAGAACACGATTAAGAGGATAGAGTCGGGGAGGCTTAAACCTAGTCTGGAGCTGGCTAGGAGACTTGAGAAAATCCTGGGGATCAAGCTTATTGAGAGAACAGTTGAGGAGACCCCTCAACAGGCGAGCGATGAAGAGGACTATTTCACCATAGGTGATCTAATTAGAGTGAGCAAGAAGTGAAGCCTGGTAGAGTAGTAGCCTTTATACCCAGCAAATACAGGGATTTCCTCGACGAGGAGCTGACTCTAATTAAAACAGTATACGGGAGTGTAGACGAGGTACACATAGTCAGGAAGCCTAACACGAGGACTTACATTCAGAAGGATAAGCTAGAATATTTGTCCCGGAACCCCCCTCAAAAACTAGTTGTAATGGATATCTTGAAGCCAAGCCAGGTCTCGAATATCTTGAGGGAGGTTAATACTGAGGTTGTAGACAGAGTCATGTTAATACTCGAGATATTCGCACAACACGCTGGTAGCAGGGAGGCCCTCCTACAGATAGAGCTAGCCAGGATCAAACACATGCTACCTCTAATCAAGGATTTCATCAGGAGGTCTAAGCTCGGTGAGCTAGCCGGCTTCCTGGGGCCTGGCAGGTATGGCTACGAGAAATACTACACGTACTTGAGGGGGAGGGAGAGCCGTATTAGAAGGGAGATCGAGGAGATTAGGAGGGTTAGAGAGGTTAGGAGGGAGAGGAGGATGAGGGAAGGCGTACCCCACGTAGCGATAGCCGGCTACACATGCGCGGGGAAGACAACGCTGTTTAACGCCCTCACAGGTAAAAACATGCCTGTTGGACCCGAGCCTTTCACCACACTTAGCCCGAAGACCGCTAAGATGGATATAAACGGTGTTCACGTAGTTGTGACGGATACCGTGGGTTTTATAAGGGATCTCCCGCCGGAGATAACTGAGGCCTTCTACGCTACTCTCGAGGAGATAACAGCCTCCGACCTAATAGTACTAGTAGTAGACTCTTCTAAGCCTAAGCCCAGGGTTGTAAATGAAATAGAGTCTTCTATGAGGGTTTTCAATGAGATAGGTGTTCACGGGAAGCCCCTGTTAATCGCATTGAACAAGATAGATCTAGTGGACAATAGCGTGGTAAACGAGTTGACGAATGACATAGCGATGCTCATAGGCGACTCCAGTAAAATAATACCTATCTCCGCCGAGAAGAGGATAAACCTGGACAAGCTTAAAAACGAGGTTGTAAGAACTATCAAAGGCTTGTGAGGAATGGTTGAAATCTACGTTTTGAGAATAGGGCATAGGCCCGGTAGAGATAAGAGGGTTACAACGCACGTTGGTTTGGTTGCAAGGGCTTTCGGCGCCAATGGACTGATTCTAGGAGACATCGTAGACGAAGGCGTTGCAAGGTCTCTGAGAAAAATCTCCCAGCTATGGGGAGGGGTTTTTGACGTGATTATGGGTGTGAACTCCGTGGAGTACGCTAAAAAGTGGAAGCAGAGAGGGCTGGTAGTCCACTTGACAATGTACGGCCTACACGTGGATGACGTCATAGATGAGATACGAGGTAGCGGCAAAGACCTGCTTATTGTGGTTGGAGCAGAGAAAGTCCCGAGAATCTTCTACGAGCTCGCGGACTACAATGTGGCGGTAGGTCACCAGCCGCACTCAGAGGTAGCTGCGCTAGCAGTTTTCCTAGATAGGTATTATAAGGGTGCAGAGCTACATAGAGAATTTAGTGGCGCGAAGTTAGCAGTGATCCCCACACCTAAAGGTAAAAAGGTGTTGAGAATTGGCAACAGAGAAAACAGTGACCGACACGCCAAAAACGAGGGAGCTTCTCGAGATAACAATGATTATCGTAGAGAAAATGATGGGTGAGGAAGGCAGGAAGATCCTCGAATTCATGCTTTCAAACAACGATTTAATCATAGAGGAGACCGCCGGCAAGGATCTAAATATAAAGTCGAATATTGTCAGGAAGATACTCCAAAAGCTCTCAGACGAGGCTATTGTGATCCCTGTTAAAGTAAAGGATAAAGACAAGGTTCTACACGGCTGGGTTCTTAATAGGGATGCCTTGGCCAACTTCATCATCACAAGGCTAAGGAAATCCAGGGAAAAATTGTCAACAAGGATAAGAGAGCTCGAAGAGAACACTTTCTTCACGTGCCCCACATGTCATAGGAGGTTTAGGTACGAAGAAGCCCTGGCAAACGATTTCCACTGCCCTAATGACAACACGTTGCTTGTTGAAGTGGATAGGGATTACGAGATAAATTTCCTCAGGGAGAAACTTAAGTCCCTTGACAGGCTTCTCGAGTATATTTACAGTGATGGATTTTGAAGTCTAAAGTAGTTTTCGTCGACCTTTTCTCGGGTGCAGGAGGCTTCTCTATCGGTTTCGTTGAGACAGGGCTCTACAAGCCTGTTTTAGCAATAGATAATTTCAAACCAGCCGCTCTAACCTATAAAGCTAACATACCAGAGCCAGTGGTGCTAGCCGAAGACATCAAGGACGTCACTTATTCTACACTGAAAGATTTTCTGGGGAGCCTAGACATACCGGTGGTTATAGGTAGTCCTCCCTGCGAGCCTTTCACAGGCGCCAACCCAAGAAGGAAGGGGAGACCTCTAGACAGGTTGTACGTTGACCCCCAGGGGCAGTTAACTCTACACTTCATTAGAATAGTGGGTTTGTTGAAGCCGCAGATCTTTGTGATGGAGAATGTGCCCGCTATAATGGAAGGAGAACTGAAAGAGGCTTTGATAAGGGAGTTTAAGCGGGTTGGCTACGAGAAAGTGTACTTCAATGTTCTAAACGCCGAGGACTACTCGAGTCCTAGCAGGAGGAAGAGGGTTTTCATATCTAATATCGAGATTAAGCCGAGGAAGTCGGAGAATAGGGTTAAGGTAGCCGATGTATTAAACGACCTCCCCCCGCCTGGTAGCAAGTTGCCGAACCACGACCCCCCACCGGAATTAAGCTGGAGGAAGCTTAAGAGGGTGGCTAGGCTAAGGCATGGGAAAGCCATGATATATTTCCAGGGCGCGACAGGGGAGATACCCAACCTCATTAGACTAGACCCGAACGATACAGCCCCGACTGTTCTCGGCTCCTCTCGTTTCATACACCCCTATGAGAACAGGTTTTTAACAGTTAGAGAGCAGGCTAGGCTCATGGGTTTCCCAGACTACTTCGTCTTCTACGGTGGGAGAGATGAGCAGTACAACATGATCGGGGAGGCGGTGCCCGTACCCCTCTCGAAGGCGATAGCTCAATTCATCTACGACTCGTTGCGCGAATTATAGAGGCCGCCTGAATTAAAAATCCCGTAATCCTAATATTTGGAACAAGCCCCCGATTACCCAAGTGAAAAAGAGGTGTGTGATTATGGTTATCTACGCTGGAATCTACAGTCCCACGAGCGTTCAAAGAGTCGTCGACTTCGTTAGAATAGTGTACGCTTTCCCTTCTCTCACACCCGTCGTTATAAAGCCGGTTGGCGCCGCCGCTCAAATAGGAGTACCGGAAGCATTTAAGATCTCCATTAAACTCAACAAGCCACTAATAGTAATCCCCGAGCTGAATGACGCCATGGAGTTGTTAAAGCTGGCTGGGGCCTACTATTACAGTGATGAAGGGGAAGAACTAGAGTTATCCCATGTATTGAAGACTCCTGGGAACCACCTGCTAGTCCTCCCCTCGGGGGAGAGCGAGCCCAGTAAAAAAGAGTTGGTTGGGGTAAGGCTGTTTAAGTTGAAGGACATCCCGCCCCAGTTGCCTCCTCTGGCGATCTTATCGATATTAATGTACAAGTTGTTCTACCAGGTGACATAGGTTATCTTGATGCTTCTACTCAACTCGTCTATAGCCCTCCAGTCCTCGTAGCTGAGCCTCCAGCCTATAGCCCCAGCATTCTCGCTAACCTGCTCTGGCGTCTTAGCGCCTGGGATAGGGATTATAACCGGGCTGTAGTTGACCAGCCAGTTCAGGGCTACCTGCGAGGGGGTTTTACCATACTTCCCCGCTATCTCGACAAGCTTGTTTACGAGCGGCATGATTTTCCCGAAATTCTCCTCGTTGAAGACGGGGTCATTCGACCTAAGGTCCTTGAACTCCCTTATGTTCTCCAAGTTGTATTTGCCTGAGAGAGCACCTTTAGCTAATGGGCTCCAGGGTATGAAGGCTAGATCGTTCGCCTCAGCGTAGGGTATCAACTCCTCCTCCGACCACCTCTCAACCAGGTTAAACCTGTACTGCATGCTCACTATATCGGTTACCGACAAGTTTGCCCTCAAGTCCTCGACCAACGCCACCGGGTAGTTGCTTACACCCAGGTACCTGACGACCCCCTGGACTACAAGCCTCTCCAACGCCCTAGCATATCTCTGGGTAGGTATATTATGGTGTGTTGGAGGGTGATGTATCTGGAGCAAGTCTATGTATGAGACCCCAAGCCTTTTAAGAGACCTGTCTACAGCCTTGAAGACGTCGTCTGGTTGAAGGAACTCGCCCGGTATCTTCGTTGCTATCACAACTTCTTCTCTTTTAACACCCAGCTCTTTAAGGGCCTTCCCCAGAAACGTCTCGCTCATACCTCTGCCGTAAACCATAGCGGTGTCGAAGAAGTTTATACCTACTTCAACGGCCTTAGCGATAACAGCCTTAGCCTTCTCGTAGTCTGTCAGACCCCATGTCTCGCTGAACTGCCATGTACCCAACCCTATCCTAGAGACCTTGAGGTCGCTCCAACCCAGCTCCACGTACTCCACGATCCCACCACCTATGGTAAACGAAGGTGAATCAAGCTTTAAACAGCTTTCCCCGCATACAGTGCAATAGGCCTTCGGGTGCTTACTATGGGGTTCAAACTAAAAGCCGCACCTATGCAGGTAACCGGTAAGGAGGAAGTATACGATGTGATCATAGTGGGCGGGGGTCCAGCCGGTTTGACAGCGGCACTATATAGTGCTAGGTACGAGCTGAAGCCTGTTGTAATAGCGAAGCTTGTAGGGGGTTACATGACTGAAGCGCCTGTGGTAGACGACTACCCTGGCCTACCTGATACCCCGGGTGAAGAGCTTGTAAACAAGTTTGTGAGCCATGTGAGGAAGTACAACGTGCCTATCATCCAAGACGAGGTCGTCAACATCTACAGGAAGAACGGGTTGTGGTGCGCTGAGACTGCTTCGGAGAAGACTATTTGCGGATACGCTGTAATACTGGCTGTGGGCAGCGAGAAGAGGAAGCTGAATGTTAAAGGCGAGGAAGAGTTCACCGGGAGAGGCGTCTCGTACTGCGCTACATGCGACGGCCCATTGTTCAAAGACAAGGTAGTGGCCGTTGTAGGAGGAGGTAACTCCGCTTTAACCTCAGCGCTCTACCTTGCATCACTGGCCTCAAAGGTGTATTTAATCCACAGGAGGGATACGTTCAAGGCGTTTAAAGTCTATGTCGAGAAGGCCGCGAGCAACCCGAAAATAGAGATATTGAAGAACACCATCATTAAGGAAATAGTAGGGGATACACGTGTACGTGGAATAGTAGTGTACGACAAGAGTAGAGGAGAGGAGAAGACTCTTACAGTAGACGGGGTGTTCATTGAAATAGGCTTGAAACCGCCTAAAGAGTTCTTCGAGAAAATAGGGTTAGAGGTCGACGAGTCAGGGCATGTAGTGGTTAAAGTAGATAGATCTACAAACCTCGAGGGTGTTTTCGTGGCGGGCGACGCGGCGGGAGGCCCCTACAAGTACAGGTTTGAGCAAATTATAACGGCTGCAGCTGATGGAGCTATAGCGGCGGACGCAGCGTTCAAGTACATTTTATCTACTAAGAAGACTTGAGCCCAGCATGTTTAAAGCTATTAAACCCCTCGAATAGATTAACTGGGATCAAGGGCCCGTAGCTCAGCCCGGTAGAGCGCCCGGCTCATAACCGGGTGGTCGGGGGTTCAAATCCCCCCGGGCCCATACACTGAGTAGATTTTTATGTCCCGTAAGACCAGGACTTCAAATACTCCGCCTGCTCAGGCGTAAGCTCGTCTATCCTCACGCCCATGGTATCTAATTTGAGCCTGGCAACCATTTCATCGAGCTCTCTAGGAGGGTTGTATACCCTCCTCTCAAGCCTACCTTTATTCTCGAGAAGGTATCTTACAGCGAGATACTGGTTTGCGAAGCTCATGTCCATCACCTCGCTTGGATGGCCCTCAGCCGCTACAAGGTTAACCAGCCTGCCCTCAGCCAGCAGGTAGAGTCTACGCCCGTCTTTCAGAGTGTACTCGGTCACGTTCTCCCTGATGATCCTTTTCCCAATAGAAATCCCCTCTAAGTCAGGTATCCAAACTTCCACGTTGAAATGCCCGGCATTGGCCAGTATAGCCCCGTCCTTCATCTTCTCGAAGTGCTCTCTCCTCAAGACAGCCTTGTTGCCTGTTGCCGTGATGAATATGTCGCCTATGCTTGCCGCCTCGCTCATAGGCATCACCTCGAAGCCGTCGAAGACAGCCTCCAGGGCTCTAATCGGGTCTACCTCGGTAACTATAACCCTCCTCGCCCCTAGGCCTCTGGCCCTCAGCGCGATGCCCTTGCCAACCCACCCGTAGCCCGCTACAACAACGTTTTTACCCGCAATCAATATGTTCGTCGCCCTCATAATACCGTCGAAAGTACTCTGCCCGGTGCCAAACCTGTTGTCAAACAAGAACTTGGTGTAAGCGTTGTTCACCGCGATTACAGGGTATTGTAGGAGGCCCTCCCTCTCAAGCGCTTTCAAGCGGATGACACCGGTTGTAGTCTCCTCGGTGCCCCCCACAATCTTCTCCGCGATATTCTTGAAGCCGCTGTGTAGCGTCGCGTGGAGATCACCGCCGTCATCTAAGACTACGTCTGGTCTGCTCTCCACTACTTGCCTAATACACCAGTAGTAGTCCTCGCTAGTCTGACCCCTCCACGCGCATACTCTAATGCCATACTCGACTAGGGCTGCCGCAACATCGTCCTGTGTGGATAGAGGGTTGCTGGCCGCTAAAACCACTTCCTCGGCGCCGGAGTCCTTTAGAGCCATCATTAAGACGCCTGTCTCCTTGGTCACGTGTAGCACAGCACCCACTCTAACGCCGGCGAGCGGTTTTCTCCTCCTCCCCTCCTCCCTAAGCTTCATTAGAACAGGCATGTGTTTCATAGCCCAGTCTAACTTCAATCTCCCGGATTCAGCTAGGCTGATATCTCTCACTCTACTGCTCAAACAAGCCACCCTCCTAAACTAATAGTCTTGGAAATATTAAGCAGTAGCTTAAGCATGCGACCATTAGCTCAAAGCAGGCGGCTTTTACTCAATTTAAATTTTAAAACACCCTATCGCATACCCATGTTAGGAAGATTACGTGATAGAGGTGCTGGAAGTGGGCAAGGTTAGGATAAGGTTGGTGAAAAGGGTTGCAAGGCAACTACTCGAGTCAAACCCCCAGTTGTTCACAAGGGACTTTGAAGCCAACAAGCGGGTGGTCTCTAAGCTTATTTCCACGAGGTCTAAGAAGCTTAGGAACCAGATAGCGGGGTACATAACACACTTAGTTGCCATTAGATCCAGGGAGAAGAAGGTTGAAACAGTTGAAGAAGCACCTCCCCAAGCCTAGTTAGAGGAAACCCCGTCCTCAAGGCTTCAACGACCACGGCTCTCCATCTATCACAGGAACACTATTGGAGCGGCTGTGATGTCAAACCTTATAAACCTCTATGAAACTTGAAAGACCTGCGGTAGGCAACCTGCATGGGCTTGAAAATCTACTCGCCAACCCGCGGGTTTCTGACTGTTGAATACCTTGGTAGAGTGTATAATGCTAGGTTCTTCCTGTGCTCTAAGAAAAGCCGTGATCTCGACAGCGAGTTGCAAGCGCTAGGGTTGACGCCTGAGCTTCCAGTGGCGTTGATCCCTGTTAAGCTCGTCGAGAACGACCTACAGCTTATTCAAGGAGTAGTCCACTACTTTGTTAACAGAGGATTATTGACCCGTATTAGACACGAAGGGCTACTCCTAGCTATGTTGATCACGGGTTTCAAGCAAATAAAAGACCTGTTAAGCTCCCTTAGAGAGGCGTACTCTGAGACAGACAAATACTTGCTAGTATCGGCTACACAAGCCTATAATAGACCTGTTAATTGCATTGACTACCCGCTCAGCAATATAGACTTCTCGAGGAGTATTACAGGCAATGTAAAAAACGTCACTGTTATACTAGACCTCCTATAGCTTCTACCACTCCTCCTCCCACTCCTCTTCTTCCCACTCTTCCTCTGGCTCTTCCTCCTCCCACTCTTCCTCCCATTCCTCCTCTAGCCACAACATGTCTTCCACCTTACGTCTTAAAAGTATTTGACAATCAAGAATATTTAAGTAAAGCGGTCAGTTGTTACTATGTTTCACGAGGGGCATCCATCTGGTCTATGCATTTAATAAGGTTAGTTGAGTAAAGTATTGAGCCGTAGGGTGTGACGCTTGGTAAAGTTCTGCCCAAGATGCGGGGCTGCAATGTTTCCCTTGAAGAAGAAGGAGAGTGGAGAAGAATACTATGTTTTGAAATGCCCTAGATGCGGTTACGAGGAGAAGGCTTCCAAGAAGGATTTAGAGGCATACGGGTTGAAGTATGTAGTCGACTCTAGTAAGAGGACTATAACAGCTAAGGCGACGGAGGCCAGGGCGTCATCCCTATCCCCAGACGAGAGGGAGATGCTCCAGGAGTACTACGAGGTTTTACTGGAGAGCATGAAAGAGGAGGAAGGCGAGGAGGAGGAATCAGACTAAACTTCTTCTTCACCGCTCCGAGCCGTCACCACTCATCATATTAAATTAAACCTGTCGATGTATAACTAAGTTAACCTATGGTAAACAACGGCTATAAAACAGCATCGGTGGGGTTCGTTGACGAGAGTAGCCGTAATTGATAGGGCTTTCTGTAAACCAGACAAATGTTCACTGGAGTGTATAAGGTTCTGCCCTGTCAACAGGAGTAGGAAGGTTAAGGCTATTGAGCTGAGCGCGGATGGAAAACACGCAGTCATAAACGAGAACACGTGTATCGGTTGCGGTATATGCGTAAAGAAGTGCCCGTTTAACGCGATCTCGATAGTCAACTTGCCAGACGAGCTGGAGAAATTCACCGTCCACCGCTACGGCGAGAACATGTTTAAACTCTACGGCCTCCCACCGCTCACACTTGGGGGAATCCTTGGTGTTATAGGTAGGAATGGGAGCGGTAAGACAACTACCGTTAAGATTCTCTCGGGGCAACTCAAGCCTAATCTAGGAAACTACGCGAACCCGCCGGACTGGGATAAAATACTTAGGGCGTTTAGGGGTACAGAGGTGAACGCCTACCTCCAGAAACTCGCTAACGGGAGCTTGAAGACTGCTGTTAAACCACAGTATATCGAGGCTGCTCGGAGGGTTTTAAAGGGGAGTGTCAGAGAGCTGCTTGAGAAGGCTGATGAGAGAGGTTTGCTTAAGGAGGTTGTGGAGAAGACTGGTATATCTGGTATTATGGGCAGAGATGTTAGGGAGCTGAGCGGAGGGGAGTTGCAGAAACTGCTTGTCTCAGCTGTATTGATGAAAAACGCTGACGCGTACTTCTTCGACGAGCCCTTCTCATATCTCGACGTGAGGGAGAGAGTAAGGGTGGCCTCAGCTATAAGAGAGTTCTTGAACCCCTCTAAAGTCTACGTTATGATTGTTGAGCACGACCTTATGATACTGGACTACGTGAGCGACTACATAGCCGTGTTATACGGTGAGCCAGGGGTCTACGGCATTGCGAGCAAGCCGTATGGTGTTAGGAGCGGTGTGAACTTCTACCTGGAGGGCTACCTGCCAGCGGAGAACATTAGGATCCGCAAAGAGCCTATTAGATTCAGGATTAGCGTAGCAGACAGGAGTAAACACCCCGAGGAATACCCTATTCTCAAGTGGGGCAACCTGTGGAAGGCCTACCCGAGTAGCGGCTTCAAGCTCATCGTCGAGGAAGGAGAGGTGCACCCCGGCGAGGTGCTCGGCATCCTAGGGCCAAACGGGATAGGGAAGTCGACGTTCATAAGCATGCTCGCAAACGTGGTTAAACCAGATAAAGGGGAAGTGCTCGTGGGCACAGATAAGATCAGCTATAAACCACAGGAGGTCTCGCCCTCAATATTCGGATTCGAGACGGTGAAAGATAATCTAGCGAGTGCCTCCAAAGACGCCGTCGACCCTACTACCTGGCTCTACGATGAGTTGACTAGGAGACTAGGCTTGAACAAGATGCTTGATAGAAATGTGAGAGAGCTTAGCGGCGGCGAGCTACAGAAGCTTGCGGTCGCTGTCACGTTGGCTAGAGACGCAGACGTGTACCTCTTAGACGAGCCTTCAGCATACCTGGACGTCGAGGAGAGGATCAGCGTCGCGAGGCTGATAAGGAGGATAGTGGAGGAGAAGAGGAAGGCCGCTATTGTTGTCGAGCACGATCTTCTACTACAGAACTATGTTAGCGATAAAATAATGGTTTTCACGGGCAGGCCTGGGGTGGAGGGTGTCGCCTTAAAGCCTACGGATATTCGAACAGGTTTCAACAATCTGCTGAAGCAACTTGACATAACTGTTAGAAGAGACCACGAAACAGGTAGGCCGAGGATAAACAAGCCTGGCTCATACCTTGACAGGGAGCAAAAGAGCAGGGGGGAATACTACCTCCCGGATTAGTTTAAATATTCATTTAAATCGACTCGTTAATTCGTTTAGAGATAGTTTTATTAACTATCTGACACACCTAATTAAATAAGGTGGATCTCATGGCTGATAGAATAACGTTGTCTGTTATTAAAGCAGATGTTGGAAGTATAGCAGGACACTACATGCCTCACCCAGACCAGCTGGCCGCCGCCACTAAAGTCCTGTCGGAGGCTAAGCAGAAGGGTTTGATCATAGACTTCTACGTCACACATGTCGGAGACGACATCCAGCTGATAATGACACACACCAAAGGCGTCGACCACCCAGATATACATGGGTTGGCCTGGGATGCCTTCAAAGCCGCTACTAATGTAGCCAAAGAGCTCAAGCTATACGCTGCCGGGCAAGACTTGCTGAGCGATGCCTTCAGCGGTAATGTAAGAGGGCTGGGCCCCGGGGTAGCTGAGCTGGAGATGGAGGAGAGGAAAGCCGAGCCTGTGATAACCTTCCACGCCGATAAAACCGAGCCGGGTGCCTTCAACCTCCCCATGTACAAGATCTTCGCAGACCCCTTCAACACAGCCGGGCTGGTCATAGACCCCAGGATGCACGCAGGCTTCGTGTTCGAAGTATTCGATGTATTCGAGGGTAAGAGCGTGTTGCTTAAGACCCCTGAGGAGTCCTACGACCTCCTAGCGTTGATTGGAACACCGGGCAGGTTCATTGTTAGAAGAATCTACAGGAAGGAGGACAACCTGCTTGCGGCCGTCGTAAGCGTTGAGAGACTAAACCTTGTAGCAGGCCAGTACGTTGGCAAAGACGACCCGGTCGCCATTGTAAGAGCCCAGTCAGGGCTACCAGCCGCAGGCGAGATACTTGAAGCCTTCGCCTTCCCACATCTAGTCGCCGGATGGATGAGGGGGAGCCACCACGGGCCTCTAATACCTGTCCCAATGAGGTACGCTAAGGTGACTAGGTTCGACGGCCCGCCTAGGGTGATAGCCCTGGGCTGGAATATCAGTAAGGGCAGGCTCATTGGGCCAGCCGACCTCTTCGACGATGTAGCGTACGATGAGACGAGGAGGCTTGCGCTGCAGATAGCGGACTATATGAGGAGGCATGGGCCCTTCATGCCACACAGGCTAGGCCCCGAGGAGATGGAGTACACCACTCTGCCAGAGGTACTAGCGAAGCTTAAGGACAGGTTCGTCAAGACCGAGGAAGTGAAAGTTGTTAAAAGGCACAGCGAGATGTTGAGCGGAGGACACGACTAATTTTTTACTTAACCCCGGTTCAAAACCCTTTAGGTGGGTGGTTTGAAGCCTGTCATCGTAGTTAACTATAAGGCGTATTACCCGCAGAGCTTCGGCGAGAACGCTGTTAGAATAGCCAGGGATGCAACGAGGGTTTACAGCGAGCTGAAGGGGGAGGTCGAGCTAGTTCTAGCACCGCCGTACACCGAGATAAGGAGGATTGTGGAAGAAGTCAGGGGAACCGGGGTCAAGGTGTTCGCCCAACACGCTGACCCAGTGGAGCCTGGGGCTGTAACAGGTTTTATACCTCTCGAAGGCCTTGTAGACGCTGGTGTCAAAGGGGTTATCCTGAACCACAGCGAGCACAGGTTGAAGCTAGCCGACTTAAACATGTTAATAAAGAAGGCTGGTAAACTAGGCTTGGAGACCCTTGTGTGCGCTGACGAACCCGAGACAGGTGCCTCAGCAGCTGTCCTCAACCCAACATACGTGGCGGTTGAGCCCCCCGAGCTGATAGGGACTGGTATAAGCGTCAGCAAAGCTAAACCTGAGGTTATAGTGAGGAGCGTTGAGCTGATTCGTAGAGTTAACGACAAGGTGGTCATTTTAACGGGGGCTGGTATAACAGATGGGCTCGACGTATACGCTGCGATTAAATATGGGACAAGCGGCGTCCTAGTGGCCTCAGCTATTGTTAAGGCGAGAGACCCCTACTCTGTGATAAAGGATATGGCTGTGAACGCGTTGAAGGCTACTCGCGGTCAATAGCGCTAAACCTATAAAATCCATATAGTTTTATTATTCGATTGGAGCCGCCGTAGCTCAGCCGGGTAGAGCGCCGGCCTCGTATGGGCTGTTTTAAAAGCCGAGGTCGGGAAAGCCGGTGGACGCGGGTTCAAATCCCGCCGGCGGCTTAAGCCAGCATCCTCTTAATAATTATCTCATGCATTTCGCCCGCGGGTTTGGCAAAAGATTCTACAACGATATCGCCTATCGACAACTCGTTTTTCTCACGCGCCAGCTTTTCAAGCTCTACAATCCCCTGGTCGTAGCTGACGTCGCCTTGAACCCTCTTACTCATATCGTACACTCTGAGGCCGTAGTACAAGACGAGCCTCTCAGCAAGCTCCCTGCTAGGGGTACCGACTACCACGTCTACCCTGGGCCTGAGCCTGGCTATTAGAGGTGGCACTGAGCCTGTCTTAGAGAAGACTAAAATCTTACCCTCCACGCTCTCAGCAAGCGAGAGGAGGCCGTATACATATTTGTCTTTCAGGGAGTTCCCCTCCAGTGACCCCCTAACCACCTTCGTATGCTCTGGTTTGATGTCGGCCTCGGCGGACTCGATTATTTTCTTAAGCCATCTAACCGCCTCGAGAGGGTACTTGCCGACCGCTGTCTCATCCGCTAACATTATGGAGTCAACCATGTCGTGGACAGCGTTGTAGACGTCGACTACCTCACTCCTATTCGGCCTGGGTTGATTAACCATTGACTCCAACAGCTGAGTCGCCACTATAACTGGTTTCCCGTAGGAGATAGAGGTCATTGTAATATCCTTCTGTATACGCGGGAGCTTGTCTAGGTCGAAGTGGAGGCCTAGATCACCCCTCGCCGTGAGGATCATGTCGCTCGCTTTAACTATCTCCTTTAGATTCCTGTAGGCCGTGGGCGTCTCGATCTTAGCTATCACTCCAGTAGATCCTTTCGCCTCGCTTATCAGGTTCCTGACAATGCTTATATCCCGCCCCGACCTAACATAGCTTACGCCGATGAACGTGAACCCTCTTTCTACTGCGTATTTTATAGATGAGACGTCCTCGCTATCCAGGAGAGGTATATTCGGCTCTTTACCCTTCACAACAATTTTTTTACCTGACCTAACCACACCGTCGTAGAGAGCCCTAGCCAGAAAGTAGTCGTCCCCGGTTTCAACGACCCGTAGAACGCACTCGCCGTCGCCAACTAGGATTACATCACCTACCTCAACCACCTCGAAGACCCCCCTCGTTTTCACGGGTATCTCGCCTCTATCCGATTTTTCCCCTAATACAAATTTCAACACCTTGTCTTGCTCGATCTTAACCGGTTCTTCGCTGAGAAAGCCTATTCTTATTTGCGGCCCCCTTAAATCGCCTATAAGTGCAACCGGCTGCTCCAGCTCGCTTGAAGCCTCTTTCACGAGCTTGACAAACTCATCCCACTCGGCTTTGTCGCCATGGCTGAAGTTTATCCTGAAACCTGAAACCCCTTCTCTAATAAGCTTCTTGACGAGGTCTACTGATCTCAGCGAAGGACCTAGGGTAGCTATAATCTTCGTTTTCAAATACCACCCCTCGGAAACGTTAATTAGATTATAGCGTCTGACGTATTATTAATTCTACGAACTGCATTTTACAAACGTGGTAGTATGAGGCGGGTGCTAGCAGTCGCCACGCTTATAGTGGTGCTCCTGGCCCTGGATTTCAGCCCGACACCTGAATCCCAGGAAGTTTGTTTCGAAGGAATATACATGACCACGAGTAGTATGATCGGTTATTTCAACTACACGGATCTCTACTTGTGGAGCCCCTACGTGTCTATTGAAGGAATTCTACTCAATTACAATAATTTCGGCGGGATTTTAAACATCTCTCTTGTATACAACAATATTGTGGTAGCCCAAGATCAAAAAATAGTTATGCCGAATAGTTCCACACCATTCCACCTCTCAGCGAACTTGTCAAGCTATGGAGTATACTCGGTGAGCACGTATTCTATCATCGTCTCTCTGAGGTCGCCTAGCGACAACAGTCTTCTATACGCGTGCACTCTAGCTAAGGGGGCTGTCTACGTGAGCGGCTACAACTGGCCTGTCAGCGTGTGGAGCAATAGCACTACTCAAGATGTTACTGTTTCAGTCATGCCGAGTATAGTAACCAACAATACAGCGTCCCCGCCACAGATCTACGTCTACGCCAAGGGGCTGGCTCCACTCAAGATATATGAGATAGAAGCTGTCTACCCGAATATCCCTAACAACCCAATCCACCTCACCACAATAGGCTCGGGGGCCTACGGCGACCTCTACACGACGGTAATCCTACCCGTTGTCTCAAATACCTCGAGTATCTACATCGTAGTATACGACCCCACGACTAATACCAGTTACAACAGCACTATAATGCAGATGACGCTCCCCAGCCCGCCGAGAACATGCGTCCAGGGCATTGATATAGGCTTGCCCTCGGGGACGCTTATAACACCTGTCCAACCGACGACCACTACTAGTACTACGACACCCACCGCTATTACAGAAACGGTTACCTCGACTACAACCCTGACCTCCACATGGACTACAACCCAGACCCTCTACATTAACAACACTATCACGAACACTGTCACAGTAACCACTACTGTAATCCAGAACAGCACCCTGACGCAAACTTTAACCGTGGGGCACAATTCAACTCATACTACAACCCAGACAATAGTCTCCACGAGCACTGTCGAAAACCCACTCCTATCACAGGCGAGTAAGGCGGCTTCAATGCTCGTGAGCACGGGCTATGTGGTCATTGTAGGCTTCCTAGCGGTCACCACCGCTGTAGCGGCCTCAGTCAGTATTCTAGCCCATAGACCTTTATTCAAGACTATTAAGCGTGTTGAAGAAGAGGTTGGCAGGAGAATCCAGAGGAAACACAAGTGAAACGGCCCGACCCCAGCTCAAGGCGGCTGCGAGGCCTCTCGGACCTCACCGCCACCTTGACGCGGTTGGCTTAACTTCCGGGTTCGATATGAGACCGGGTGTTGCCCAACCGCTATGGCCGGGTCGGGCCAAGTATTCCTGATAGGTTAGCCGGCTTTTAAAATCTTACTCTTGTCGACCGAGTATATCCCTTTTATCTTCAGGTCTCCACCGCACCTAGGGCACTTCCCTTTGACAAGGCCGATGAAATCCCCTGGCTCGTGGTCTCTCTCCACCTGGAAGCCGCATGAGTAGCAGACCAATAGCTCGCGGGTCACATACTCTACTCTAGCCGGCTTCTTCTTAGTCTCCATAAACATGTACACTATTAGGATTATCACCAAGATTATCGTAAACACGGTGTAAGGGTCTAGGTAGCTCATCACAACGGCACCCCGATAGTGTTGCCTATACCGGCTACTATGACTGTGGAGTTTGGTTTAGTCTCCTCTCTTATAAGCCTTAGGACATGCTCCATAGCTTTAAGAGAGGATTCAAATATCTCTTTCCTCATAACCGTGAGGGCCTCCCTGTAATCCATTTTCACGACTATCGCCCTCAGAGGAATGTTGTACTTTGTCGCAGCCCTCTCAATAGCTATCTTCTCGGGGCCGGGGTCGCCTATAGCGGCGCCTACACCCTCCGCTATCGAGCCGGTGTCCTCGCCCTCCAGCTTCAAAGCCGCATCCACTGTTATAATCAGGTCAACGCTACCCTTCAACTCCTCGACAAGGCTGTTTATCACAGCCCCAGGGTGGCCCACGTTGCTACCGGGCCCCTCAGCCTTGACAAATAGAACCCTCCTGTCCTCGAGCCAGGCTTCAATTATGCTTGTATCGTCGACAACCCTCTTTGACAACATCTTGGACTTTTCAACTAGGTTGTAAACTACCAGGGGGCCTAGGGAGTCCCCGATAGGCTTACCCGTCGTAAAGGGGTCTAATGCCATATGGTATGTTTCAACGTATTTCATAATAGTTGGCATCACGAGCTCGAGTTGCATTAGTAGAATCCAATTGTTCTCCCTCTCACCTGTAAGAAGGTAGTGTCTGATAACCTTGTATATCAGGTTCAAACCGGAGAGTATCTCCATGCTGGTTTCAATCAGGCTTCTCTCGAATTTACCTACGTTCGGAAGAGAGTTTTCGATAAACCTCCTCAAAGTCCCCTCGCCTGTCCTGAGCGTGTGATCCAGCCTCTTGATTATGTCAGTGGGCTCAATGCCAACCGGCTCAATGACGAAGAAGTCTAGAACCCTGTCGACTAGGACAGCCGGCGTCTTGTAGCCTAGGTTCGATATTATCTTCTCAACCCTCATCCTGTCCTCATCGATAATCCTTTTAATGATGTTCAGCTTATTCCTGATGTCCATAGCCCATATTCTCATCTGGATCTTCTGGTTTAACCCTGTGATCAATAGTATGAATATTGCCAGCCAGATGATCTGCGTGATAAGAGATATCGTATCACTGTCCATCCTACACCAACTAACATAGAGCATTATTCGTTAAATAACTTTTAAAGTAAAATAAACCTGGCTACGCTGGGATTACGTCTGGAAAGCCCCGCCCCCTTAGGGGACAAGGTGTAGGTCACATTGTTGTCACAACTACCTCCTTGTCCAGTACGAGGAATGTATGCTCGAATTGTGCTACAGGCCTACCACTCCTCTCGATTAGAACAGGGTACTCTACTAGTACCCCTCTTCTACGCAGGCCGTCCAATAATGATGCGACATCGCCCCGGAGACCCTGGTACCACCTGAGCGCGAAGGGGAGAGTCCTCCTCTCAGAGTAGACGAGGTTGTAGAACTCTTCTTCGGCACCGGACAGCTTGGCCCTTCCCAGGGGTCTGAGAGCGTATATTGTAACCTGGTCGCCCTCCCTGACGAGGCCTGCTCCGTCTGTGGCAAACGGCTCTACAGCGTACACTCCCTGTTTAATCCTCCAGACAGCGGTTATATCATCGTAGTTGGGGATACTCCTCCCGCTGTGAATCATGAACCTGTCTATACTGTGCCCGCTAAGGTTGGTGATGGGTTTAAAGCCCGATGACTTGATGACCTTCTCGACCACTCTACCTATCTCCCTCGCCCTGATACCAGGCTTGAATATCTCAACAACCTCCTCGAGGGCTCTACGAGCAGCCTCCACCAACCCTTCTAGGGCAGGGTTCAAGCAGATGGTCGTGGCCGTATCAGCTATGTAACCGTCGACGTGGACGCCGAGATCCACCTTGACAACAGAACCATCCGGGATGACGCTGGGGTCGCCTGGTGTAGGCGTGTAATGGGCTGCCACCTCGTTCACACCGATGTTCACCGGGAACGCTGGTTGACCCCCCTGCTCCTGGATCTCCCTTTCCAGCTCGGTGGCTATGTCCAGAAGCCTAACGCCGGGTTTCACTATTTTCTCAGCCTTATCCCTAACCCTCCTGGCGATCTCCCCGGCTTTAATGTACTTCTTAACCTCTTCCTCCTCCAAAGATAAAAACACCTTGAAAGTTTATGTTTTGCAGGTAAGATATAAATTCTTAGAGGTGTTTCTGTGGCCCGGATTAAATACCTCGGGCACAGCGCGTTCGAGGTAACCCTAAGGGGCTTCGACGGGAGGGATAAAACAATCCTAGTAGACCCTTGGATCAACAACCCGCTCAGCCCGGTTAAACTAAGCTACTTCCAGGGGAGGAGGGTGGACTACATCCTCGTGACACACGACCACGCCGACCACCTAGGCAACGCTTTCGACATAGCTAAGCTGACGGACGCCACTATAGTAGGCGTGTTCGAGCTAGCTGAGGAGGCTGATAGAATGGGTTTAAAGTCGATAGGAGGGAATATCGGTGGGAGGCTCAATGTAGGAGACCTAGAGATCGTGATGACCCCAGCCGCTCACAGCTCATCTAAGGGCACTCCCATCGGATTCGTTGTAAGGGGCTTAGATGCCTCGTTCTACCACGCAGGCGACACCGGTTTATTCTGTGAGATGAGCCTTATCGGGGAGCTCTACAGTCCCGAGATAGCTATGCTACCGATAGGAGGGCATTTCACAATGGGGGTCAAAGAAGCTGTTAAAGCCGTCGAGCTCATCAGGCCCAGAGTCGTTATACCAATGCACTACAACACGTTCCCCCAGATTAAAGCCGACCCGCTGAAGTTCAAGGAGTTAGTGGAGTCTCTAACCCCAAGCAGGGTAGTGGTATTGAAGCCTGGCGAGGAACTCCAATACCCTTAACCTGGCCATAGCCTGACCCTGTTTATGCTCGCACAACCCTCTTTTACTCCAACCCTCTCCACAGAAGACGAAATGTCTTCTACTCGGAAGAAGCAACTATGTTGAAGAACCTCTCCACAGGTAGCACTGGAGCCTAACCCTAGTCTACACATGGATAAAAGGGGGGTTCGGTTAATATCAATAGTGGCCCCGCCATAAGAGCCCGTGTAACGGTAAACCCGTAGAGGTCGCGTGAACACGGGTGTCAGGGGCGGGGTACAACCCTCCTGGAGGGTTGTAGAAGTGTTTGCGGGATTTTCCGCTTGAATAGCCTTTTGACCCAGGCTTCCAGCCTATCCGCTTGAACATTGTTTCTTAATGCCAGCACGGGTCTAATCGTGTTTATTTAAATCGCAACACCATAGTGTGATTTAAATTAAGCTGTCGAGGGAGTGATGTCTTTGCCTGGGGGCAAGCTTGACCTGGCTTTGAGGAATACAGTCGAGGTTATCCTACCCGAGGAGCTGGAGGCCAGGCTCTCTAGTGGTGAAAGGGTTACAGGGTACCTCGGCTTCGAGCCGAGCGGGCTAGTCCACATCGGCTGGCTTGTCTGGATGTTTAAAGTGAGGGATCTGACTAATGTGGGAGTCGACTTCACGATTCTCGAGGCGACATGGCACGCCTTCATAAACGACAAGCTTGGAGGAGACCTTGAGCTGATAAGGAAGGCCGCGAGGCTTGTTAGGCATGTTTTAAGGGCTGTGGGTGTAGAGAGCAACGTAAGGTTCGTGGACGCGGAGGAACTCGTGTCAGACGAAAAGTACTGGGGCCTCCTCCTCAAGTCGGCTAAGTCGACGAGCCTGGCAAGGGTTAAGAGGGCTTTAACGATAATGGGGAGGAGGGCTGAGGAGGCTGAGTTAGACACCTCTAAGCTCATATACCCTTTGATGCAGGTCACAGACATATTCTACCTAGGCGTCGACATAGCCTTAGGGGGCTTAGACCAAAGGAAAGCCCACATGCTGGCCAGGGATATAGCTGAGAAACTAGGGTTGAAGAAGCCGATAGCAATACACACGCCAATAATCACGTCCCTAGGCGGGCCTGGCCGTGGAGTGGGGGGCGTTGAAGTGGACGAGGCGCTAGCCGAGTCAAAGATGAGCAAGAGTAAGCCTGAGACAGCTATATTCGTACACGACACACCCGAGGAAGTAGAGGCAAAGATAATGAAAGCCTACTGCCCTCCAAGGGTCGTCGAGTTCAACCCGATTATAGATATAAATAAATACCTGTTGTTCCAGCAAGAAGGCTTCAAACTAGTCGTCGAGAGGCCTGAAAAGTACGGTGGGACAGTCGTCTACGAGAACTATAAAGAACTAGAGAAAGCGTATGTTGAGGGTAAGCTACACCCATTAGACTTGAAGAAGGCGACGGCAGAGTCCTTGAACAGGCTGTTGGATGATATTAGGAGGAAACTTTTCAGCAGCGGGGAGGCTGCTAAAATTATCGAAGAGCTAAAGGGGGCAAGGATCACGAGGTAGGGTTTAAAATCCACGTAGAAATCGATTTTAATAATAGCGGGCCGGTAGCTCAGCCTGGAAGAGCGCCGCCCTTGCAAGGGCCCGGTTCAACCGAGGTCGCGGGAAAGGCGGAGGTCCCGGGTTCAAGTCCCGGCCGGTCCAATCCCCTTCTAGAGGAATCCTTAGTGCGACAACAGGTTTGGAGGCCTGGATTAGGGTTCTACTGATGTCAATTGAACTAGGGTAAAAACATATGATATGAAAAATCCACCTAGCTACTCTTAGCCTTGATTCTCTCCTCCACGACGATCATGGTTATCGTGGTTCTGATATCAGGGAGCCTCCTCACCTTGTTTGTAACTATCTCTCTAATCTTCTCCAGCGAGTCAGACTCTATTTTAACCACAACATCGTAAGTACCGTAAACAATGTAAGCCTCAGAAATCTCCGGGATCTTATACAACTCCTCCAGTACACGCGACTCCGCTCCAATCTCGGTCTGGATTAATACTATGGCCGTCGCTTTAGGCATTTCACATCCCAATATTATAAAAGGCGGTGGATAAAATAAATATTTCACGCTGAAAACCTTGCCTAGGATACTGGTCATCTATAGGAGGGAAGACGACCCGAGGAAGAACACGTCTCTCAAAATGGTTAGAATGGGGCTCGCCGAGATTGCGAAGCCCAGCCTGGTTAGAAGAGGCGTCGTGTTAAACCCTTTCTCAAACGATTACCTAGGCCCATGGCTTAGGGGTGAAGTCGAGTTGAACGGCATAGTCGTCGTGGACGCTAGCTGGAGGAGGCTCCAGCCAGGCGTCTTCCACGGCATTAAGGGTAGGCACGTCAAGCTACCGCCTCTCATAGCAGCCAACCCGGTGAATTACGGTAAGCCCTGTGTTCTCTCGAGTATAGAGGCCGTGGCAGCATCCTTATTCATAACTGGCTTCAAAGACTGGTATCAAAGGCTCCTGGGCTTGTTCAAGTGGATGAAGACGTTCCACGACCTTAACAGCGAACTGCTGGAAGAGTACTCTAAAGCATCCACGCTGGAAGAACTAGAGAAAGCGGTAAGAGAGTTCTGGGAGAACCCTCCCTGCTAGTGGGCCGGGGAATAACCCGTCTTCTGTAACACGCCCGCATTTGACTAAGCGGCCTTAACCGGTCCGGCGACCAGTCACCCCGGTGCCAGGCCTTACACCCCACGGGGCGGCCGTTTCAACGCATCCACCACCATTCTCGGTTGGTTACCAGGCCCTCGTCGCCGAGGGCCTCGCGCAACCTCATCGACACCCGGTGGTGGCCGTGTCGTTTCTGTGCCGTTGCCACGGGGACTGCCCGTGCTCCTTGCGGAGCCGTGGGGTCGCCTGGTGGACGGTGTTTCCTCACCCCTGGACGGGGCGTAGCGGGCTCCCCGGCCCAGTTGAAATATTTCTTTTTAAGTCCTCTTAAGCATGCGTATCAGAATTTCTTCCTCAAGCTTATGGATATGTAAGAGAAGATCCTGCCTCTAACCCTTTCACTACCTATTTCAACTTTCACGAGCTCCAAGCCGTCCCCCAGCCTCTGAGCCAGCTCGTTGTACACGTCTACAGCCTTGGATATGTAGGGCCCCCTACCCCTAATCACTACGAGACCCGGCCCCTCCTGGAAGCCTACGATAGCCTCCACAACGTAGTCGTCGAGGCTGTTCCTTCTCACCTCGATCACTTTGTTCACAACGTTCTCGCTCATTCAAACCTCCTCTATTCAATTTTAGCTTAAGAAAGATGAGAATTAAACTTTTTGATTCAGGCACCGGCTCAGGGAACCTGAGGTTTCACGGGTCTGGTTCCAATACAGCCTCTGGACATATTAATAGGGTGAGCGTCTGGAACCTAATGTTCCCTAGGGTTGGTTCTACTAGACGCACCAGTGGTTCCCCCTACCCCTTTACTTCCAATCCAACAACTATTCACTGTTTAACGTAGGCATAGAATAGTTTGTATAATGAGATCCTTCAAAATGATCGAGAAAGATAGAATTCATTGTGACCGATTTTCTATAGTTTACCTATGAAAACATGGCTGGCGTATCCAGGCCATGTCTTGTTTGAATACTAATGACAGGACGTAGGGGGAAACCTTGGGTTCGCGCCCATTGCTTCGACTGGATTCCCTGGAACTCAGTCTCACGCTGTGTTAGTGAGCGCGCTGTCTCTCGCTGTTGGGAGTGTTGTCTGGATTAAGTTGAGCCTGCTAAGGCTGTCCACAAGCTTCACTATTTCGACGGCAGAGCTTGTCCCCCCGTTTACAATTTCATCTATGGTCTCCTCCATTCTCCTCGTCGTCTCAACGCTTACTAGGTCGGGGAATTCGGAGGCTAAATGCCTGTATACCTCGATACCCAGTTTAGTTGCCACAAGCCTCCTCCTCTTCGCGCTCTCAACAACATACCCGTGCCGCTTAATGCTCTCAATAATCTTGGCGTATGTGCTTGGCCTACCTATACCAGTCTTCTTCATTAAGAGGACTATATCGCCCTCGCTGTACAAGGCGGTGCGGCTGCCCCTCACACACTGCGCGGACAAGATGCCGGCTCTAGTACTGTCTAGCCCTATTTTAGCCAGCTTAGGTGGTTGGATAAGGTTGAAACCGTTTTCAACGATATCCTCTATCAACCTTAGGTTAGAGATACGCATGTCGTCAACGTAGACATCGTACTCGGATACAACGGCTTTAAACGGCTTCATCTGGCTTGCTATAAACCTCCTGAAGATCAGGTCGTACACCTTTAGGTGGAGCTTTGTTAGAGGCCTGGTCAACACTAGTACACCCTCTGTCAAAGCCTTCTCAAGCATCTCGACGTCCAGGGGCCTTGTTGGCCTGATAGCCTCATGCGCCCCGCTAGCGCCCCAGCTACTCGGGTTTGCGAACGGCGTCAAGTTCTTTGACTCAAGGTATTTCAAAGCCACGCTCACGCCTGTAGGCGAGACATGCGTTGAATCAGTCCTATGGTATGTTATCAAACCCATTTCAAACAAGTCTTGAGCCAGCCTCATGGCGAGGCCCGAGGGCAAGCCAATCCTCGAGGAGGCGACGAGGTACTCGTCTGTGGTGAAGGGCGGGGGCGGGCTGAACGTCTCGACGCTCGTGGACTTCTTTACTAGAGTGACATGCTTGCTTGAGGCTATTTTATCAGCCGTGGACTTATCTTCGACACAGACATTCAATCGGTCGACTCCCGGGAGGTCTAGTTGGATGCTCACCCTCCAGCACTTGGACTCGTTATACTCCCTCATCCTGTCGACTATGAAGCCTAGTACAGGGGTTTGAACCCTCCCAGCCCCGAGGAACCTGGCGTTGTACTTGGACTGCAGGTATGTGCTTAGGCTGAAGCCCACAAGCCTGTCGAGCACTCTCCTGTAGATCTCTGCTTCAACCATCCTCTTGTTAACCGCCCTCTTATTCTCTAAGGCCTTGAAGAACTCCCTCAAAGTTATCTCGTGCATTTCAACCCTGTATACTTGTTTACCGAGGTACCTGATCGACAAGTAGACGTCGTAGGCGATCTTCTCACCCTCTTCATCGGGGTCTGTGGCTATGTAGACCTCGTCAACCTCCCTCGCAACCTTCCTGAGAGCAGCAATCGTCTCTGTTGAGTCGCTGTACAACCTGCTCCCACACCTAGGGCAGGTGTCGCCGTGAGTGAACTGTGTACCGCAGACCAGGCATTTCTTAATAGACTCGTAGGCTGGGGATATAGTACTGTCCTCGAACACTACACCGTGCAGGCCCATGCCCGGCCTAGTTGTCAAGTCGTATAAGTGGCCCCGGGTAGCCATTATGCTTAAATGTATGACCTGGTTGTCGCGTACAAAGGGGATCTCGTATACGGGTGTCCTGCCAATAATCCTCTTCAACGGTTTACCGAAGAAACCCGCTATCGTCCTGGCTTTAGTGGGGGATTCAACGATGACGAGGATGCTCTTAAAGCTGAACGCGCCGCCTGCGCCCCTCCTCGACGCCTCTATTAAAGCCGCCTCTCTGCCTAGGTCGACTTGATCCAGCCTTGTTATAGTGAAAGAGTCGTTCGAGATATTCTTTAAACGGGTCTCAAGCCCTTTAACAACGTTTTCCAGGAGAGCATGCTCGAATATTATGGATAAACCATGTGTCATACGACCTTTAAACATCCTGCTGGATCTACCTGTCGCCTGGATGTACGTCATCAAGTCCGGTACTAGAACCAGGACCCCGCTTTCTCCGCGGATTAATGTCAGCGAGCCTGCTTCGACAACCCTGCCCGCGGCTACTATGCCCTCCACCTTCTCCACGACCAGGCTCTTAATCTCCCTTAAACGGGAGGCAACGTTCCTAAGGTAGCCGGTTAAAACCTCCTCGCTAATTTTACCTTTGAGAACCTGGGATACAAGCCTTAGTTCTCCAGGCGAGAGTTTCAGGGCGTAGTTCTTCAGCTCCTGCAATACACCTTCTAGACCAGCCACATTATTCTCCTTAACAAGGATAGCCAGTCTTATCAAACCGCTCAGGCTTGAAGCGTAGTCCTCGAGCCTGATGGAGAAGAGGGGGGTGCCGAAGAAGACAACGAGTCTTATAGCCTCGGGTGCGTCTATGCCTCTAACGCTTACACCGTAATAGTTCGCACTACCGTAGATGAAATCCACCTCCCCACTCCTAAGCCTCTCTATGGACTCAGGCTTGGCCTCCTCGAACCTTAAACCAACCTGCTCCAACCTGCTCTTTAATTCGTCAAGGCATTTCTCAAAGAAACGTCTGAAGGGGTGTCTAGGGCTAACGTAGATTATCCCGCCTCTACCCAGCCTCTTAAAGTACTCGACTACAGTGTCACAGGATTCGACGGTTAGATAAGTGTCTGTCACGTCTCTGCCGTAGACTGTTACCCCCGAGATATCGATTCTCAAAAGCTCTCTGAGAACCCTAGAGTAAAAGCCCCTCATCCTCCCAGTCGCGGAGGAGAAGACTACTTGCTTCGCCCCTCTATTGGTGGACTCCCCTATCCTTCTATCGATCTCAAGTAGCTCCTCAACGAGCTTCCTGTACTCCTCGTCATCGCCGAGGGTTTTAGATACAAGTACTTTCCAGTGGAGACCTATTTTTGTTTTAACCAGGCCTATAACATCCTCACTGAAACCTAGTATCTTCAGGAGCCTCACAATGTTCTTCTGGCTTCTAAGCAGGCTATCCACGTCGTCGACGATCACTATATCAACGCCAGAGGAAGACAGGGCGTGCTCGTACTTCGAGAAGAAGCTGTTTGTCGCGACCAGGATGTCGAAACCACCGTTCGCGATATCGCTTATAAGATCCTCCTTCGCCTTCTTAGAGAGTTTAGAGTCGTAGGCGTGCACCCTCAGGTTGAGCTTCATCTTCTCGACTATTTCGCGCATCCTGCTGTAAACCTGGTTTACGAGAGCTCTTGTGGGGACAAGGAATAAGACTCTCTTCTTGTAGAACGCCGAGGAGTACACGGCGTAGACTATGAGTAGTGTCGTCTTCCCCAGCCCGGTCGGCGCTATAATAGCTGTGCTCTCCCCGCTTAGAAACCTCATAGCCCAGGCTCTCTGCCCGCCCCACATAGGGGAGCCCACGGACTTCTCGAAGAAGACGCTGAAGTCTTCCAGCTCTTTATTTAGGAACTCCTCTAAGCTGGCCTCGGAGCTCTTCTTCCTCATGCAGTTATAGCAAACGCCATGGGACTCCAATTCGAGAGCCGATACGTCGCCGCCGCAGAGAGGACAAGACGACAGGTATATTGGGTTCAGCTTTAGCATTCGCTTTAAAGCCCCTATGTGGTTATCCCGTTGAATTAAACTGTTTAAAGAAGCGTGGTGCGGTATTACCGGCTCTCAACCAGGGATAGTAAAGCTTTTATACGGTTTACCTAATGTTATAGATTTCAGCCATACACCATGTCATAAGTGGGTGAAGGAAATGGCAGTCCAACCGCAAAGTGCCAACACCGTGTTAGTTGGTAAGAAGCCTGTAATGAACTATGTGATAGCTGTATTAACCCTAGTCCACCAGGGCATCAAAGAGATCTACATCAAGGCCCGTGGCAGGGCGATCAGCAAAGCCGTAGACACAGTCGAGATAGTTAGGAACAGGTTCCTGCCTGGCAAGGTCGATGTAGAGGAGATTAAGATAGGCAGCCAGACAGTGACGAACCCTCAGGGCAAGGAGAGCAGGGTCAGCATCATCGAGATCAAGATCAAGGTCAAGGAGTAAAGAGGCCTAGATTAATCGGGGAAGATAGCAAACATTATTTTTAATAAAAACCCATTAGCAGGCATCCTTTAGACGCCTCCTCCAAGCCGAGTACTCCTCGGCTAAACGCCTCAAGTATTCAACGGGGCTCACGCACTCGTACTCCATCTCGCCTGTTTTAACAAGGAGATTCAGCTTGACCAACCTCCTTACAATGTTCAATGCGGTCTTATTAGAGTAGCAGAACTTCTCCTTTAAAACATCGGTTGCTTCACCTAGATTAATAGGGGTCTGCCTCTCCAGGCACAGCGCGACATACGATGCTAGCTCTCTTTTCTTAAGGTATTTACCCCCCGGGCTACTCATGACTACACCTAGCTTGAAATAAGTGTGCTGGGATAAAATTAAAAGCGGTGATTGCTTGCCCCGCGTGAAAGCAGGGAGTGTTGTCGTAGAGACCTGGAGGCTGGGCTTGGACGAATTGATGTCCATACTACGTGCTTTAGCCAGGGAGAGTAGAGTGGGATTGCTCACAAAGCCGTCTCTCGTCCAGGTAAAGGTCGGCAACAATATCGTCTACGTAGCGGCCCCACAGTTCAGCTTAGTGGTGGCTGGTGACAATGCTACCTCCCTACCCCAGGGTCTACTCGATAACCGGATGGCCTATGTCCTTGAGGGGGATGCCTGGCTGGACTTAAAGTGGGTTGAAGCAGGCTCTCTACTAGCCCTGCTGGAGGGCCTGGTGGAATGTGTGAGGGGCTCTAGGTGCGGGAGGGTGGAGCTAGACAATCGGGTCGACGTGCACCTTGAGCCTACAGACGAGGAGTGTGAGAGGATTTTGACCACAGGGTTCTACACAGCCCCCTACCACTACGTCGTGGAAGCCTCTCAGGTAGGTTACGGGTCCGAGCCTGGTTTAACCTCATACCCAGGGGGCGGCAGGTTGCTTGAACTCTCCTATGGTGAGAAGGTTTCGATAAGGCTTAAGATTCCGCATGGATGCAGGAGTTTCGAGACGGGGCTCCTCATAGGCTTATTAGATGCCTTCCTCTACGTGTTGGAGGGTTGACAGGAGTATTTATAGCCCTGGCTACGGGGTTTATTGATTGGATGAAGACACTTGCCCCCATACGACGGCAGGATGACGACATTACCGCGATCTGACAGGTCCGCCTAGATGCTCTTAGCCTTCTTCTTAGCCTTGGCTTCAAGTAGCTCAGCGTACTCTTCTACAAGCCTTTTAATGTAGGGCTGTAATATACGGGGCTCGACTCTTTCAAGCAGGCTCCTGAAGAATTTGCTGGCGCACCTATTACTATGGAACTCTAGCTCTAAATCACCGTACCGTATCACTATACCCTGCCCCTCTGGGAAGGGCCTACCGCACACTATGCATTTATGTCTTGCACTCATTGAAGCCCACCTCAACCAGCTTCTCGTAGACTGTTGCGGGTTCTTTAGTGTAGAGTCTTATCCTCGAGCCACCGCTGGCCTTATCCTGGATTTCAATAAACCTCCTCTGCTTGTTAACCGTGAAGCAGAGTGTTGGGCTGGCTTGAATGAAGTTCCTGTTGTTTATGACTACACCTTTCCTATAGATGGCGAAGCTCTGCGGTATAATCAGGTTGACGCTGCTCACTTTCTTTGTAACAGCCCACCTCACAGAGTATAGCACGACTAGTATGAGAGTGTACATTGTCATATAGTTTATGAACCTGGATAGTAAAATGTTGCCTGTCGCATTATTAAGGTAAGATATGACATACACGCCGGCGAGCCCGTTGTATAAAGGGTATAAGAAGACCGCTAGTAGCGATATAGCCAGGGTCACCATCAGGAACTTGAACTGGGAGCTTAGATCCTTGTTTAAACCAGGGTCGGTGACAGCGATCTTCAAGCTGTCAACCTCCCTATGCAAGGGGGCCCCCAGCTCGCTTAAGGGAGGCATCTTACTAGTCCTCATCGTGATCCTGTACACTATGTAGAAGAACACCATGTAGAAGATGAGGAATAACAGGAAAGCATAAGCTGGGGCTAGAGTAGACAGCAATGATATTACAAGCACGCTAACCGTGTTGATTAAAAAACTTACATGTCTCTTCGGCTGTTGCATCATCGTGGACACGCGTTAATCACTATAACGAGGTAGATTAATAAATCTGGAGCAACATACTCAAGAAAGATGATGAGTCGCCACTTATCGGACGTGTGAAGAAGGCTCGTGTTTCTGAACGAGGTAAAAGTTATTTTACCGGTGTCTAAGAGTACGGAGAGAGTGATGATAAGGGAGCTCCGATAGGTGAGGATGTTATCCCTGTCTGACGGGGGCTTTGCTTGGCCGGGACCCTTAGATTGACTCTTTACGTGGATGCTGTTAGCGAGCTACACTTACCCAAGCTAGCCAGGTTATTGGAGAGTAAGGGTTTTAGAGTGAAGACCCTGCCGCCGGTCTCACTGCAGGCTTCTATAGTCCTCGGACTAGGAGAAGCTGGGGAGATTGTAAGCAGAATTAGGGACATAGCCTCCTCGAACTATCTCCGGGGAGTATGCTTCGAGCTCTCCGCAAAGCTCTCTAAATGCCCCTGCTCGAGAAACATTGTTAAAGTAAGGGGCTGGACGATATGCTCCGACACTTACGACAACACGCAGTTCTACGTGAAATGCGGGGAGAGGGGCGGACTGGTCATGGCGGTTTTAACCGGCTCGCTAAGGGATTTAACAAGTCCACCGCACTCTATTTTCACAGCGTGCCGTAGCACTGGCGAAGCCGGTGCCCTGGTGGAATTAGTGGAGAAAGCTTTGAACACTCTCACCTCCTATGTCAAGAGTTTTATAAACGAGTAAACTCTATTAGGCCGGGCGTTCATCCCCTAGAACAAGTGATGAACGCCCTATCCATAGACTACCACGGGATGATGACTGTCGAACCCTGTCTGAGAAGCGAGTGCTTGTTTACCTCAATGCTTGAAATCCACGGGGTTCCAGTTGAATCTAAACCGGGTTTACCCGTATGGTTTTCAATCGGCCTTAGGTAGCATGTTCTTAAACCTTAGAGCGTCATCAAACATGTATACGTTGTTGAATAACACGTAGACATCTCTACTCGCGGAGTACTGTGAGACAATACTCAAAAGCCTGGCCAGGTCTTCATCCTTGTACTTATACTTGTAGTTCACCTCGCCTCCACCTATCCCGTGGAGCCTGAAATACACTAGGTTAGCCCTACCTAGGATCGGCTGGCCTCTGAATGGGTCCACAACATGGACAACGCCGTATTCCTCAACGATCTCACCGATCTCACGGGACTTACTCCAATCACCCCTTGGCTCCCAGGCTAGCGTGAACCCCTGTGCTATCTCACTCGCCTTGCTGAAGAACTCTCTAACCCATTTCACAGACTCCTCGTTGTAGGGTAGGCTAGGCGGTGTCTGAATAACTATGACGCGGGCTTTCAAAGCCTCAGCGACTCTAACGGTGTCTTCCAACGCGTCCAAGTTCTCCTTAGTCGGCTTCAGGAAGCCGTAGTTGTCGAGCACTCCCCCAGGCTTTCGCCGCATTTTCTTCCATGTTGGTGAGGATGGGGGGTGTGTTATAACCTGCCATGCTTTGAGAGTGAACTCGAAGCCCTCGGGCGCCTCGCCCCTGAGTTTTTCAGCCCACTCCACTGATGGAAGGTCGTAGAATGTGTTCTGGAGCTCGACTAGGTTGAAGGACTCGTAGTACTTCCTCCTAGCTTTAGGGAAACCGCAACAACCTACTTTAACAACCATTACAGCTACCCTGTGAACCAGACAGCCTCAATATTCTTGACAGCCTCAAGCATCTTCAGCTTGTCTGCTATCAGGTTTGGCTGCTTAATGTCTGTCTTAGAGACATCTATGATGATCTCGCATTCAGCTATCTCAGCCCTCTTTATCACAACGCACTTCGTCATGACGATGTCGGCACCGTAGTCGGCTAGATATTTGGTTATCTCAGCTAGAACGCCTGGCCTATCCTCGATCCTCATTAATAGTCTAACTAGCTTAGCTGAGACAGGTAGAGGCGTGATAACGATCTCCTTCTTGTCTTTGTCTCCCACGACGACAACGAACATACCCTCCCTGATGTCGAGGGCCTCTCTAATTGTTAGAGGGATTGTTATCCTGCCTTTGGAGTCCACGCGCACGAGCTCCTCTATTTTAACCATGTAAACCCTCCCATGCTAGTTGATTAATTTGTAGATACCTTTTTATAAACTATAGCAAACAACAGCGTTGTTCATCCGAGCAGGTTAGCCCTCTTGAACACCAACCACCCTACGGTGACAGGTACTATGATCCATGAGAGAACGGATGCTATCACAAGCCATATGTTGACTACACCAGCGGCCCCTGCTCCAATGGTGGGAATGTTGTTGTAGGAGGCAAAGTAGTATTGTGCGAAGGAGGTTGCCCCTAGAGGTGAGAAGTACTGGGCTATATAGGTGTTCCTGGCGATCGCATCAGCTAGTCCCGGCCCTATCCCCTGGCTTATTGTAACAAAATACACTATCAGAGGGTAGCCGATCGTGTAGAAGAGGTATATGAAGATAGATAACGCTAGGTAGGAACCCCCTCTAGTAAAGGCCGCTATAGCGTAGCACACGCTGTAGAATGCTACTAGTGACGCGGCCACTCCGGCGAACAAGATTAAGTAGGAGTAGAAGTCCAATAGTATGCCTGTTAAAACGTAGAGCGTGAGAGAGGTCGAGGCGAAGAATAACCCCGTTGAAGCCAGGGCCACCAGCACGCCAGATAGGAATCTCGTGGTGTAGAGGTCGAGCCTTGTTAGGGGCCTGGCAAGCAGGAACTCGAGGGCGCCGGCACTCCTGGGCTTAGCAATGTAAACGTAGGCTAAATACAGCATTAGGACTGGGTAGAACGTTGAGAACAAACCTAAGCCGCTTTGACCAGCTATAGCGTTGACGACCAACTTCCTCGTAGCCGAGGTGTCTACCATCTGGGGGACTGCTAAAGTAGCACCAACGATAAGGCCGTGCTGGCTCCTTGAAACAAGTATTGCAACCGGTTCGGGGGGTAGTGATTGGTTGACTGCCTGGCCGCTTTGTTCAGCTAGGCTTATTTCAATAGGAGTGACCTCGGGGAGGCTGAAACTGATGTTCTCGAGGCGTATCTCTAGGAATGATAGCCCAGGCTTAACTTGACCAATATAGATGAAGGATGAGTTTAATTGAGTGTAGTCGATGCTGGAGGGCACCTGTGTCGCGTTGAACGCGAAGTACAAGTCGTAGGTTAGATTATCCTCGTCGTGCAGGAATATTATTGAGGCTAACCTGTATGAACCCTGGCTTAAGTTGGCTAGGAGGAAGGATGCTAGATAGAATCTGTCTCCACAACTCTCAGGCTGGCCCATAGGAATAATTGAAACCGCTTCTTTAACCGGGATAGTTGTCCCGTTAAAGCAGTTGAAGAACCTCCCTGGCGCGGTTATATACTGAGACGAGTAAGTCATGTAGATGGTCTTGTTATTGTAATTGAAAGGCGTGTAGTATGAGATCGTTCTATAAGAGCCTACTTTAGTCGTAGCTTCTAATTCAATGTAGATTTGAGACGGTTGGCTTGGCAGCCCGCTTAAAGTCTTCGTTTCCAAAACCCTCCCTACCCCCTGGAGCGCTCCTGTGGTTAAAGTGATTCTGCCCCCTCCGCTCGTGTAGTATAGACTGTAGGATAAGGCTCCCTGCGTGAGCTCCAGCTCCGGGGTGATGAACAAAGCTTCAATATAGAATTGCTTGCTCTCCGGGTCGATGGAGGAGTAGACTATTGTGGAGCTAGAGGGGGTTGTAGCCAATACACCTATTATTAAATAGGCGAACCCGGCTCCTGCCAGCATGAAGATTACTAGAGCTATTAGTACCGAGGGCCTCAGTAAACCTCTTTTGAAATCGTAGAAGACGGGCTTCAAGACTTATCGGCCTCCTTGATCAACGTGAAGAAGAAGTCTTCCAGGCTCCTCTCCTCTCTCCCAGCCTCCAGCACGCCTACACCGTTTTTAACAAGCTCAGCGATTATCTCGTCAACGTTGCTCGAGGGCTTTCTAACGAGTACCTTAGAGCCATCTAAAACCACTGGTTCACCGAACCTGCTCAGTATCCTCAAGACGTTTTCATCAACCCTGTTTAAGGCGAGCTTGACGCCTGCACCGGCTTTACTCTTTATCTCCTCCATCGGGTACACTCCTACAATCCTCCCCTTATGTATGAAGACAACCCTGTCAGCTATATCTTCTACCTCGCTCAGTATATGCGAGGAGAACAAGACGGCCTTACCCCTCTTCTTGAACTCCTTGGTTAAACCCCTGAAGAAGGCTATCCCCTGTGGATCCAACCCGTTTAAGACCTCGTCGAATATGAAGTTCGGTGGATCGTTCATCATCGACACTGCTAGGGCAAACCTCTTCTTCATCCCCTGAGAGAAGTAAGAGAGCTTCATGTTAAGCGCGTTGCCCAGCCCGAATTCCTCGAGTAGCTCCCTGCCCAGCCTCCTAGCCTCTGAGCTGCTCAACCCGTAGTACCCTGCTATATAGGTGAAGTAGTCTAACGCCTTGAACTCTGTCTCGAATATAGGTTGCTCTGGAACCCAGCCGACTCTCTCCGAGGCTTTCTTCTTCTCCCTTAGAACGGAGTATCCATCTATCAACACCTCCCCGCTGTCCGGCGGTAGAACCCCAACGGCTATCCTTATGGTAGTTGTCTTACCGGCACCGTTCAACCCTACGTATCCTACTACTTCCCCGTTAGGAACCTTGAATGACACATCCTCTAGAACTCTCTTCCTCCCAAAAGACTTGTAGACGCTCACGATCTCAATTGTCAAACCAGACATCCTTGAACATTAGGATGTGGGAGACCGCTAAAAAATCTGCTGGACGCTAGCTCTCCGGCGGGGGGATTATGGTAAGCGTTTTAACAGGGTAGTCTCTAAGCCTCTCCTTCCACATCTCTCCTAGACCTAGTATGACTATTATATCTGAGATCGTTACACGGGCTTTCTCCAGCATTTCGATGACGGCTCTCAAAGTCTTACCAGAGTAGACAACGTCTGCTAGTATGAGCACGAAGTCTTTCCTACTCAGCATGTCCCTGTCTATGTACAGTGTTTCAGCCTCCTTAGGGGATCTAACGACCACTGAACTATAGTATTGGACGCCGGGGTAACTCCTCCTCTTCACGGGGATTATTGAGGCGCCCAACTCCATGCCCAGGAGCGAGCCGAGGGGTAGGACAGACTCGGCTGTCACGACGATTTTAGTCACATTGGTTGGGACCAGCTCTAGTAGTAGGAGTATTGAGAGGAGCCTGATGATATACGGGTCTTTGAGGACTCTGGACAAGTCTATTAAAGTACTCTTCTCGTGCTCAACCAACTCCTTCAAGAGGTGGTTTATGTCTATCGATAAAGCCAGCTCTGATAGAATGCTCACCGCCTGCTCGTAGCTGGGTATAATGTTGCCTCTAACATACCGGCATAACACGGACTCAGGCACGTTCGTCAACATGGATAGATCCTTGTAGGAGAGGTTTGTCTTCAGCAACCTCAGCATCTCGTTAGCCAGCAACCTAATCTTCATCCTATTAGCTTTTGTTGAACCGTAGACCCTGTTGATATTGCTCATCATCTGAGCTATTTCGCTCTCTAAAGGCTTCCTCACAACGATTGTGGTGACTGGGGTTCTAACCATGTAATCAACCTTATCAATGATAAGTTTAATATAGCTGAATAAAAACTTATTCAACCGGGATGAATGGGGTCTTAAGTTCCGACCCGGTGAGGAGAAACCCACGCTACGACCGGTGGATTAAACTGGTTGAAGTAAGGCTCGGCAAGCAGCTCGAGGATATTGGTTTCACCCTCAATGAAATATACGAGGCTGTGGCAGAGGGGGTTTTGGAGGGGTGGAGCTATCTCGTTCTCTGCGGCTCTTGCGGTAGCTGGGAATACTGTGTTGTGGCTTCAGCGACCTACGAGGGCGAGGGCTTCGAGGTAAAACCCGTGGGCCTGAGAGCATCTGTCGGCGAGGACCACCCGTTCGATGAGGTGGCCGAGAGAATACTCTCGATCTCGAGGACGGTTGTCAAGAAGGGTGGCAGGGTCTTCTTCTACATCCCCCTCGAGTACGCTAAGTCTGTGAAGATACTTTTATGCGGTGACTCAAGGCCTTCTGGTATAAGAGTCGAGGAGCTATTATTTGAGGAAGTGGAGTTTATCGGTGGGGGAGAGTAGGTGGTTGTAGTCAAAGCGAGGGGGTGGGTGAGCGACGAGGATTTCCAGGAGTTGCTTAGGGTGGGGAGGTATATTGGTAGGGTGGGTGGGAGTGTTTTATTCGAGCTCGACGTCGGGAAGGCTGTTTCAAACGGGTATAGCTTTGAGGATGTCGTAAACCTGGTCAACGAGTTGAACCTCGAGGTCGAGGGCTCTATCGAGGAGCTGAGAGGCGAGTTCAGCAAGTACAAGGTCTCACTCGAATACGATCCCCAAACCGGCTACGTGGTAGTTAAAATCCCCCTGATCCTCCACGGGAGGGTCAAGGAGAAACTACAGCAGGTTGGTGCTAGGAGGCTTGGGCTCCAGAACGATGTGGTAGTCTATAAGCTCCTGCCCTACATGCTACCCACCCTGGGCAAGTTGCTTCAGGCAAGCGGCTTGAGCATCGAGGATAAACAAGGGTTGCTGGCCAAGAAGGCGTTGCCTTTTAAACCCGAGCTCGTCAACGTGAAGCTGAGAGACTACCAGGAGGAGGCTTTAGCAAAGTGGTTTGAGAATAATGGTACCGGCATCATAGCCCTCCCGACGGGCTCCGGCAAGACTCTGATAGGGATTGCCGCACTGACAAGGATTTCGGAGAGGACGCTCATAGTGACGTATACGAGAGAGCAGGCCCTACAGTGGAGGGAGGCGATCTTAAAATACACTAACACCCCCGGCCACATGGTGGGGTTGCTCTACAGCGAGGAGAAGAGGATCGCGCCTATAACAATCACGACTTATCAAAGCGGCTTCAGGGTGATAAGAGAGATAGCCCACCAGTACAGCCTGCTGATAGTAGACGAAGTCCACCACTTGCCGGCGGACAAGTTCAGGTTTATCGCAGTCCACGCTATAGCGCCCTACAGGATGGGTTTATCGGCTACGCCGTACAGAGAGGACGGGAGGCACGAGGATTTATTCCCCCTGCTAGGGGGCATAGTCTACTATAAGACCCCCAGCGAGCTGTCGGAGCGAGGCTACCTGGCTAAATACGTCGTCTACACGGTGAAGGCTAGGCTCAACCCCGAGGAGTGGAAGACGTACCTCGAGCTGAGGACTCTATTCGAGAAGTACGCTGCTGGCAGACCCTTCGATAAACTGGTTGAGGAGGCTTCAAGAGGCGATAAATCCGCTGCCGAGGCCCTCAGAATCCACAGCAAGATTAGAATGCTCCTAGCCAGGTCTAAATCCAAGATTGAGAAGGCTGTTGAGATAGCCCGCCGGGAGCTCGAGAAAGGGGGCAAGATAATTATCTTCACCCAATACGTTGAGCAAGCCGAGGAGATCGCTAAGAGACTTAACGCCTGGTTGCTAACCGGTGAGACGCCTGTGGATGAGAGGAGGAAGGCTCTCGAGGAATTCAAGGCGGCTAAATCAGGGGTTCTGGTTGTAACCACGGTTGGAGACGAGGGGCTTGATATACCCGACGCCAATGTCGGCATCATAGTCTCGGGCACCGGCTCCAGGAGGCAGTTTATACAGAGGTTGGGCAGGATATTGAGGCCTAAGCCGGGTGGCGGTGAGGCGAGGCTGTATGAGATCGTTATTGAGAAGACAAGCGAGGAGTTCCAGGCTAGGAAGAGGAAGAGCATGGACTTAGACGAGTTCTCTAGCTCTTCTTCATCTTAGCTCTAATAGATTCAAGCAACCTCCTATCGATTCCCATCTTCCTGATTATCTCGAGGACCTTCGCATAAGCCTCGTCATCGCTTGAAGCCTCAACGTTGAAGACGATGTTGGTTCCAGCCAGGGCAATCCTATACCTGGTCTTACCTAGGAAAACGTACTTCTCGACCAGGGTTAGGTCGCTTGTGGAGATCTCGCTCAATCAGCCAACCCCTTTTATCATCACGTGTCAGCGATCGAGGGCTTCCTCACCCAGCTATGAAGTAGGCCAGTTCTCCTTTAATAACCTGTATGTCTCGGAGAGCGCTATGGGGAGGGTCTTCGTCTCGGCGATGACAGGCATGAAATTGCTGTCGCCAGTCCAGCGTGGGACTACATGAACGTGTACGTGGCCTGGTACCCCGGCTCCCGCAGGCCTCCCGATGTTCACCCCTATATTAAACCCCTCAGGGTTCACGGCCTTCCTCAACGCTGTGATAGACTGGTTGATAAGCTTCACTAACTCCATGAGCTCCTCATCGTTCATTTTCTCAAGGCTCTCCACGTGCCTGTAGGGGGCTATCATCAAGTGGCCGCTGTTGTAGGGGAAGGTGTTTAAGACGACGAAGTTGAATCTCCCCCTGTACACGATGTAGGCCTCTTCATCCCTCATCTCCTTGAGCCTGCAGAACAAGCATTCCTGAGCACTGGTAGCAGTCTTCACGTACTGGTATCTCCAGGGCGACCAGAGGATCCTCGTTTAAACCACCTGCTCCAGCTACACCTGGTTTAAATTTTAGCGTTGTGTAGGAATATATGTGTAGTGAGGCAAAACACGTTAAAGGCTGTGGGGTGGCGTATTGGACTCGCCTCCTTTGATCGCAGTCGTCGAATACTCTATCACACTACTCTTCCTCATACCCTTCGCGATATACGACTACAAGAGAAGGGATATCCCAGACAAACTAGTGTACTTGTTCCTCGCGTCTTCAGTAATCCTAGGTATACTCGCCTACACGGATGTTGCACCAGCCCTCCCCATCACGGCTGTCGGGCTCTATTTCTTCATCTCAGTGGTTCCACTACCACTCGTCCTCTTGGTTTTAGCGGAGTTAAAGCTTATGGGCTTCGCGGACTTCTTCGTAGTCTTATCTCTCTCTATAATGTACAGTTTACCGATGAGGTATCCCACGCTACTCGCCTCCACGAATATCCCGATCCCGCCGATATCATTCTACGTCCTGATCAACGCGCTAATACTCCAGGTTATAGTCCACTACTCTATCACGGTTGCCCGGGTGCTTAGACACGGGTTCAAGCTGCCTGGGGGGCTGGGGGTATTGGATAAGGCTTACCTGCTAATAGCGGGCTGGCCCGTCAGAGTCGGCGAGGTGGTTGATAAAGAATACTACACGCCTCTCCTAGTGCCCTTCGAGAGAGAGCCCGGTGGAGTAGAGTGGCGTATCACCCGGTTGACTAGGATAGAGGATCCTGGATTGAGGTCGAGGATAAGAGAGTTCCTGGAAAGAGGCTTAATATCGCGCGACGAGGTAATATGGGCTTCCTACGGCCACCCGCTTGTCACGTATATAGCCGTCGGCTTCATAGTCTACATACTGCTCGGCTTCTAGAACTACTCTTCAGCGTCCCTTATACCTTCCTCCGTGATTACGAAGACGGCTTCACCCTCGGGTAGGTGGGGCGCGTCCACGACCCTCGCAATCCTCTTATTCCCCTTTGACTTCCTCAACTGGACTCTAATGCCCGGCGTGTGGGCTAGGACATGCCCTCCGACAGCCGTGGTTGGGTCGCCGTAGAACACGTCCGGTCTAGCCATAACCTGGTTTGTCACCACGACAGCCAGGTTGTATGCTTCAGCGAGCCTCATCAGCTGGTGTAGGTGGGCGTTGAGCTTCTGCTGTCTCTCGGCTAGGTGTTCTCTACCAGGGTACTCGGCTCTAAAGTGGCTTGTAACGCTGTCTACTGCGACAAGCTTAACGTTGTTCTTCGGCACGAAGCTGAACAACTCTTCGACAATACTTATCTGGTGGTCGCTGTTGTACGCTCTCTGGTAGAAGATGTTCTCCATGGCTTTATCAGGGTCTAAGCCGACCCCCCTCGCCATAGCCTCTATCCTCTCCCACCTGAAAGTACCCTCTGTGTCTATGTAGACTGCCTTACCCGACAAGCCTCCCTTCTCCGGTGGTAGCTGGACGTTGACTGCTAGCTGGTGGCATATCTGGGTTTTACCTGAGCCGTACTCGCCGAAGAACTCTGTAATAGTCTTTGTCTCAATGCCCCCTCCAAGAATATTGTCTAGTTCCCTACTCCCGGTTGTTATCTTCCTTATTGAGAGCCTCTCGTTCTTCACGTCTCTAGCGGTCTTGAAGGTTAAGCCGAGCACTTTTCTCGCGCTGTCTATAATCCTCGAAACCGTGGTTGGGGGGAGGCCAGTCTTCTCCGAGATTTCTTCCGGCCTAGCCACTATTAGAGCCCAAACAGTCGTGTAGCCTGCTGACTCGAGCTTCTCGGCTATCTGTGGGTTGACGTTCGGCAAATCCTTGATGTAAATAATCTTGCCTGAAGACTCGGACTCACTCATTTAAACCACCCAATCATGCATCAACATTTTTAAACCGGCTATTTACGTTAACCCGTGTTAATCACCGCTCTCAACATACTCCAATATGTCGTGGAAAGTGTTCCTCCGGCAGTAGGGGCAGTAGTGGAACAACTGCTTGAACTCCTTCTTCAAGGGGAAGCTGACCTCAAGCTTCCAGGTGTTACCGCACTCTCTGCACTTCAACAACCAGTAGGGTATCCTCCTTCACCTCTCCTCTCTCAATATCTGTTTTTCGACAAGCAGTCTCAGGACACGGTTTAAAAGATCTACCAGGAGGTCTCTCTTCCCCGGATCCTTGAGGACTCTCGCAACAGTCAAATCTATGTCACCCGTCCTTGTTAGCTCTAGGAGAAGCCTGGACTCGAATCCGGTTAACTCTTTCGACAAATACCTTAAACCGATTCTAGCCAGCTCCACTGGGCTCAAGCCCCCGAAAGGCTTGTTTAAATTCACGGTGTCAACCCTTTTAACAACCCGTAGACCGATGACAGTTACATACTCGTCTTCGCTTATACCCGGGTAGAGCTTTTTCAAAGTTTTCAACAGCTCGGCTTTGTTCTCGAAGCCATCCCTTTTAGCCTCGTCCTCGCTTATATCTCTAAGCTTCTTGTAATACACGTACTCTACTCTGGCGACCGCTATAGGCCTTGAACCAGCGTGGAGGATAACCTCTCTATACCTGGGTTTGACAATACCCCTCCTGATAGTAGTCGTTTTAGAGCCCTCGATTAATCTAGTAGCATACTCCTCCTTGAACAAGATGTGCCTTCCCAAAAATCTGCGCTCGGTCATCTGCGACTACTCTACTTAGAGCTGGTAGCTTGCTAGAGGCCTCCTACTAACGAGTAGGGGTAGTGTGGGCTCGGTCACCGGGTAGCCTTTAACCTCCTCGCTGAGCTTGTCTAGAAGCTCGTTCAGCGTCATAGTGACCGTTTCATTGCTCACTCTAACACGGACGCTCAGTGTATTGCTCTTAACCTCTCTCTCACCTATAACAACGATGTACGGTATCCACTCCCTCCCAGCGTCTCTAATCCTCTTACCCAGGCTCTCATCCCTGTCGTCCACGTCTACTCTAAACCCCCTGCCCGCTATCTCGGAGGCTATTTTCACCGCGTAGTCCAAGTACTCGTTGGAGACAGGTATCACTCTCACTTGTATAGGGGAGAGCCATGTGGGTAGACCCGGTGTCTTACCCTGCTTCTCGTTTAAGGCGGCTGTGTCGAGTAGCATGTATAAGTACCTCTCGACACCGCCTATGAGGGCTGTGTGTATTATGACGGGGTGCCTCTTATCGCCCTCGGGTGTCGTGTAGGTTATGTTGAACCTCTTACCGTTGCCCACGTCTATCTGGAAAGTGGCTATCTCCCTCGGCCTCCCGATGTTGTCTATGATATGGTACTCAACGTTTAGAACCCAGTAGTATATCCCTCCAGGTATGACGGAGACTAATACAGGGTAGTTTTCTCTCTTAACGAACTCCACTATATCGTTGAAGTTGTTTTCGAAGAAGTCTCTTGAAACATTGTATAAGGCAACGTACTTCCTCCCAACCTTGCTAGCCTCCTCTAGGATCTTCCCTTGGACTATCTTCGATATTTCAATAGCCTCCCTTAGATCCTTGGTCAATATGTGGAGGTCGGGCATGTAGAACTTCCTGAGCCTGAAGCAGAGGTTTAACTCACCCCTCTGCTCCAACCTGTAGCTGTCAGCCACCTCGAACATGCCGAACGGGAGGTCTTTGTAGCTTATAACCCAGTCTCTCAGCATAGCGAACTGCTGGTGGCACGCGGCATACCTCATCACAAACCTGTCTTCGTCGACGGAGACCTCGTATAGCCTGTCGCCGAATAAGAGCGCGTGCTCTAGAACAGGCCTCTCCTTCAGGTTGAACATGTTGCTGCCCATCACCTTGAACACGGGTATGCCGAGGCTCCTCGCGACCTGCCAGCTGTACCTTATGACAGACTCCATCAACACGACAGCGTGTGGGCCATACCTCATATGCCCGTGGTCGCTCATCGGCTCCCACTCGAAGCCGAACTTCCTGCAGTAGTCGTTTACCCTATTCTCTCCTCCAGCGAGTTCAACCCCGAACACTTCTTTGTCTACGAGAGCCTTCAAGTCGGGGTAGCTGGAGTAGTCGAAGCTAGACGGGTCGTGGACTCCCCCGTCCGGGGTTACAATGTAGAACTTCTTCTCCAGAACCCTCCTAGCGGCGCCTGTCTCCTGCCTCCTAATAGTCTTAGAGAGCTCGCTGAGAGGGTGGCCGTAGCATTCGAGGGTGAACTCCTTGTACCAGCCGAATGGGGCTCTCTCAACCTTCAACCCCTTCTCCCTAAGCTTGTCGGCGAACTTCTTCAACAAGTCTACCGCTATAGAAGGCGGGGCGAGCTCGCTGGATAAATGGGCGTACGGGTACACTACTATGAGGCCCGGCTTCACTTCCGAAGCGGTCTTGGAGACCTCTTCAGCAGCCCTCTCCGCAACGCTCTCGTCGTCCCCCTCCTCAACTGTGGTGAAGACTACGAGGGCGTTCTCGAACTCGCCTGAACCCCCCGCCTCACCCAGGCTCTCCGGCTCCTTGACAGCGGGCTCCCTCGCCTTGTACGAGAACCTCCTGGCGTGTATTAAAAGTAGCCTCAAAACATACCCCTTCGAAGGCTTTATGCAATATCAGATAAGCCTTAATTAAAACCTTACCTTGTCGCAGATAGCTTAATAACACCGGTGAACATTGTTGCCTACGAGTGATGAACCCCTTGAATGCGATTGGTGAGCGCACCTGTCTCAGCTGAGTAGTGGTGAGCGCGCGCTAGACCCCGGTTAGGGGGGTTCGGGGAGACAGCTCACGTAGCCATCTTCAAGAATATCTGGGAGTCCCCTACCTCATACTCTCCCGTGGTCTCCTGCCGTATCCACCCGTGTTTTTCCTGGAGCCTCCTAACGATAGACCTAAGCCGCTTGAAGCTCGTGCTACTGATGTTGAAGACTTTGACAACGAAGTCCTCTGGGGGCACCTCCCCCGTGAGCGAGGCGTAGGCGACCATGTAGGCTAGGGCATACCTGCCGCGTAGACTTCTAGCTAGGAGAGCCGGGTTCTCCCTGCTGATGATCTCCAGGCCTTTCTCCACGTAGTCTCTAACCCCCTCTCTTTCAATGTTCTCCTCCGCTAGTAGGGAGGCCTTGCTTTTAACGGTGTGGATAAGCCTACCCGTCTCGAGAACCTTATCCGTGTCGACGACCATCCAAGGCCTCTCCCTCGAGATCTTGTAGGCCTTATTATACAGTTTCAGCTTGATCTTGTAGGCCCTCTTATCCAGCCCCTTCACGCCTGCGGGGCGGCGCTTAGGCTTCTCCTCGCTTGGGCTGGATGTGGAGGTGTAGTCGAAAACCCTCTCCACGACTAGGCCGCATCTACTGCAGACCACCACCCCCTCCTCGTAAACCCAGACGAGGCTGGATCCGCAGACAGGGCATTTATCCATTCTAGCACCAGGCTACCCTACTCCTCCCACTATTTTTAATGGGGAGTTCAATTGAGCGGGGAGGGGGAGGGGGGTGAAAGTTTCCGTTAACACTCGTTTATTAACCTTAGTAAGGTATACGATTAGCAAAGGTGGCTGTATTGGAGGCCGTCCTGCCTGGGACAGTGATAGGCATCAAGACTAGCAGTGGAGTTGTCTTCGCCGGGGAGAAGAGGCTGACGTACGACGGGTTTATACTCAGCAAGAACGTGAGGAAACTCTTCCCGATCACCGATCATGTCGCCGTAGGGTTCGCTGGTTTAACAGGCGATATGAACTACCTCTACAGGGTGCTCAAAGCCGAGGCTAAACGCTACGAGCTAGAGCACGGGAGGGAGATTAAGGCGAGGAGCCTCGCTAAACTGCTCTCAATAATACTCTACAGCTACAAGCTATTCCCCATGTTAACAGAGGCTGTCGTAGGGGGCTTCGACGAGGCTCCAAGCCTGTACGTGTTAGACCCCGTCGGGAGCCTCCTGGAGGAGAGGTACACAGCGTTAGGCTCGGGCTCCCAGCTGGCTTTAAGCATAGTAGAGCAAGGCTACAGGGAGGACATGCCGCTCGAGGAGGCTAAGAACCTGGCTCTCAAAGCAATCCTTGCCGCTATCGAGAGAGACGTGTTGTCGGGCGACGGCGTCGACTTCCTGCTCATAACCAGGGAGGGTATTAGAAGCGAGGAGTATATGTTAACCAGATCCTCGTCCTAGAGCTAAAACCCATTCTCCTGGTTTCAAGGTAGTAGAGAGAAGATTTATTTATTTGTCTCAACCAAATTCTAATTAGCCTAGTGGGAAAGGTGTACCCTATATGAACATACGTGTTAAGATCGTTTTCCCCTTAATCTTCCTAGCCATAATAGTAATACCAATACTCGCAGTAATGCCGGCTGGACAGACGATGAACCTACCTCCTAGTAGGGTAACAGATGTGAAAAGCCTCCTCGAGGTATTCGACAACAACGGGTTTAAGATCGCTGACGCCCAGGAGCCGGGCATCCAGGTTTTAAGCAATAGTGCTGGGCAGGTCTACAAGCCTTTCCTACTGGTGGCGTACAAGCCCGCTTTATCGCTTGTTAAAGACTACGCTAAGATAAAGTACTATATCCCGTTGCCGAACAACGTTGTCTTAGCCTACGTCGTTGTATCCAGGGAGGGCTTGGTTAAGCTGGCTGGACTGCCCGGCGTGTTGAGCATAATGCCGTCCCCCTCCCTGGAGGAGTTGTTCTCGGATAAGGCTAGGCTCCAAGTCATGTCACGTGAGGATAAGGCTCCTGCCCAGGCGGCGGGCGGCGGGGGCTACAGCACGTTCTCAACCCTTGACATCCTGGGCGTGAAGAAGGAGTGGTCTACATACGGGTTCAAGGGTGATGGCGTAATAGTCGGCGAAGTCGACACTGGAATAGACTTCACGAACCCTGAGCTAGGGTTAGACGCTGTCGCCAGAGACCCGTCTGGGACGCCACTACTAGTGGTCAACGACGAGCACATCGCTCTAACACCTATAACAGTCGTCAGGGATGCGAACGGGTATTTGAACACTAGTGGCGCTATAGTACCAGTCTTCAGCACACTATACTCAGGCTTCTACGGCCAACCCTACATCTACGCCGTCAAGGTGACTGTCAACTGGACGGCGCCGCCCGTCAGCAAGAGCGGGGTCTACAAATTCGGGTTCCTCGAATGGTTCTTCTCGGATTCCCTCACAGGCTACTATGTCAGGGTGAGGATACCGACTCTCCTGGTAGACGCTGACACGCCCGGCGTATACAATGCCGTGATGTTCGATTTGTCAACCGCATTCTACTCCCTATCCGTGGCTATGATGAGGCTCGAGAACTCTACCCTAGGTACAATACTCTGGGCGCCGCCGAACCCGGCCTGGCTCGACTACAGCTTCAACGACGAGGAGCTGTTCAAGCTCGGTGTGAACGATGTTGTGGGCAGGGACTTCGACGGCGACGGGGTCATAGACTTCGGTGTTGGAGCAATCGCCGGAGCATACATAGACTCCTACGGGCTGGCTAACTACACGTACTCCTACCCAACCTTCAGCTTCGGGCAGCCCGGCGAGTACCCTGGCTTAGACCCGAACGGGAATTACGTGGCGGTTCTAACAGACTGGGAGGGCCACGGCACTAGCGTCGCCACAATTATAGCTGCTAGAGGCAGGCTCAACTACACCGGGTACGGAGGGGTCTACAAGCTCTTCGGCGTAGCGCCCGAGGCAAAGCTGTCTGCGGGCACAGGCTTCTTCTTCGGCGACCTCATACCAGTCGAGTACTGGCTCGGTGGCTGGGACTGGGTCTACGACCCGAACTACGAGGCCCTCTTCCCGGTTCCAAGCGGTGTTAGGAGAGCTGACTTGATAAGCAACAGCTGGGGCTACATCAACCTGGCTAAGTGGGGTCACCAAGGCCCCGGCATGGACTACTTATCGGCTGTCTTCGACCAGATTGTCGCTGTAAACCTGCTGATGAACCATAACGTTACACTAGTCTTCGCTGCCGGCAACTACGGGCCGGGATACACGACTATATCATCACCCGGCGCAGACCTCCTCATAATAGAGGTGGCTGCCTCAACAAACTTCGAGTACTACCAGCTCTACGGCTACCCGCCCGGGCGGAGCGGCAACATAATACCCTTCAGTAGCAGGGGTCCCAACGCCCTAGGCTACCCGAAGCCGGATGTAGCGGCCGTCGGCGCATTCGAGTGGGCTGGCGTCAGGACTATTGACGGCAGGGGGTATGGTGCCATAGGCTACGATGAGGGTGCTGGAGGCGGCTTAACATTATTCGGCGGGACAAGCGAGGCGACGCCGTTTACAAGCGGCGTACTAGCCCTGGGAGTCCAGGCGTACTTGGCTAAATACGGCTGGATCCCATCCCCCGTTGACCTCAAGGTCTTGGTTAAGAGTAGTACAAACGACTTGAAGTACCCTGTCCTAGAGCAGGGTAGCGGGCAGGTCGACGCGTTTAAACTCGTCTCAACAATCATGTCAAACGGTTTCACAGCCTACTTGACCCAGCCGATAGCTTCAGCTTTCGTGGAGAACTACGCCAACGTATACGGGTCTTACACGGGCACTATAGCAGGCATGCTGGCTGACACAGCCTTGTACGCTGTTGTCCCAGCTGGATCCTCTGTTAACTTCACTATAAACCTCAACGGGCAGGGCATTGTATCGGCTAGGGCCGTCTGGTACCAGATGGTGAGAGAGGTGACAGTCTACGACGGCGTCTACTACTTTACAACAAGCTTGTTCACGCTCCCCAGGATATACTTCTCCGACGGCGACTACGTAGAGTTCTACATCCAGTTCAAGAACCTGTCCTACACGCCGCCCTACTACAGCCAGATACCTTCAAGCAGCGGCTACATGATAAGGGCGGATGTCTTCGACTACTACGCTGGAAGCCTCTACAGGTTGACTACAGACAGTAAGATAGCGACAGAGGATAGGATCCCAGTTGGCAATGTCTCGCTTAACGTCAAGGGAGACCTAGTCCTAAGGCTGAGGCCCAACCCATCAGCCCCAGCCCCGACGCCTGTCGCCGTCAGGATTGTCGCTAGAGTGTACAAGGAGGCTCCAACACCCTTCATCTCCTTCAACCTACCATACCTGTTCACGTACATCAATGGAAGCGGCGCTATAACAGGTAGGATAACCATACCCCCGCTCCAGCAACCAGGCGTCTACGAGGCTAAGATACTCTTGTACACGCCCGGCAAGACTATCGTCATCCCGGCGACCATACTCGTACCGGTTGTACTAGACAACGTCAACGCCATTAGGCTCGGCTTCTACAAGTCGTTCCTAACATACGACTCCTACACGCCGGTGGGCTTAGCTGACCCGGTGTACGGCAGTTACACGGAGAGCCTTGACTGGAGGCTGATACCAGTCTACGTGTCAGACCCCAGGGTAGCCGGCTTCCTAGTGCAGGCGAGGTGGTCTAGCGGGCCCGCTACATCGCTGGAGCTGATCGCCCAGCCTCCCGGAGGATCCTTCCTGCCCACGGGAGACTTGAACTTGTTCTCAGCGTACAAGCTGACTGCTTCAATAGGCTACGTGTACAACCCGAACCCAAGCGACCAGTTGAACGGGTTGCTGAGAGTATACGTCCCCGTTAAATGGAGCACACTATATGCATACGCCACGGTACTAACACACTACAGGATTACTGCAACCCCGTCATCCTACAGTGAGACAATACTCCCCATCCAGTACGCCTACCCTGGCGCCTTAACAGGGTTGTACAGGTTGCTGGTAGCCTACAACAGCTATAGCGGTAGCCTAACATACGACCCGGTGGCGCTGGACATCACTGTGGTGAGGGCGTACCAGGTTGAGACACCTGTCTCAGGCGGGTTGAGCGTCACAGCATACTTCACAGCCCTATCACCCTCAGCCCCACTACTCAGCGCGAGCGCTTACGCTGTGACGGATGGGAGCGTAGCCGGCGGTAGCTTAGTCAACATTACTCTAGGTGTTAGAGTCTTCCAGAACGGTTCCAGGAGCACGGTTCTCACTGGGCAGGGATACTACCTAGGCCTAGTATCCAACGGGATGCTGTACACTGTATCCTACACCGTCTCATCGCCTAGCTACGTTGAGACAGTGCTAGTGCTACCCAACGTCGCGTGGCACGCGACAGGCCTCTACTACTACAACACCACGAGCAACAGCTTAGTGGTGTTCAGCATCTCTTACAACGCTGTCGTGACCACGGGCTTGTAGACTCCAGCTCAGACTCTTTTTTCCCCTCGAACCATTATCCTCCTGGATGATAACCCTTGTTCGACTACAGCAAGGCTGTCAGGCTCCAGAGAGAGCTGTTTAAACAAGTCGCGGCTAGTCTGAGCAACCCGCTTGTCGACGCCAGCAGAGTTGAATACATAGCCGGGGTAGACGCCTCCTACACGGGCGGCTACTCTATAGGCGTGGCGGTACTGGTGGAAGCCGGTAGCCTCAGGGTCCTCGAGAAAACCCACGCCCTGGTCAAGGCTCACGTGCCCTATATACCAGGCCTACTCGCCTTCAGGGAGGCCCCCGGTGTCATAGAGGCCTTGCTTAAACTAAGGTTGAAGCCGAGCGTGCTGATGGTGGATGGCCATGGTTTAACCCACCCAAGGGGCTTCGGCATAGCCTCCCATATAGGGCTGGTTCTAGGCGTGCCCAGTATAGGTGTCGCTAAGAGCAGGCTCTACGGTGAGGTCAGAGTTGAAGGAGGCGTCAGGTACATCTACGCCCACGGCTTGAAGGCGGGGGCGATCCTCGAGCACCGCGGGGGCGAACTATACGTGAGCGTAGGCTACGCTATAACACTAGATGAAGCACTGAAGATAGTTAGGGCGACGCTCAGAGACCACAAACTGCCCGAGCCAATACACTTAGCGGACGCATACTCCAAGGAGCTGAAGAGAGCGCTCAAAGGTGAAGACGGCTAGGGTGTAAAACAACCGTGAACTAACCCCTCTGCGAAAGCGGGGAGAACGCGTATGCCACATCACCCTGAGACTTAGGTTAAAACTAGGATAGGAGCATTAGTTAGAATAGGGCCCGTCGCCTAGCTTGGATAGGGCGCCGGCCTGCGGAGCCGGAGGACCCGGGTTCAAGTCCCGGCGGGCCCG
>JAEMPJ010000001.1:0-95298 GCA_022759365.1 Thermogladius sp.
AACCATATCTAAGAGAGTAGCGTGCTTCCCTGTAAATGTGTTTATAAAAACCTCCCATAGATAATATACTCCATGGGGGCCGCCGTAGCTCAGCTCGGCTAGAGCGCCGGACTCATACGGGGTCTGTGGAACCGGGGTTGAAGGCCCAGGGGAGATCCGGTTGTCCCGGGTTCAAATCCCGGCGGCGGCATCCCTACCCCGAGCACTCCAGTGGTTTCTCAACCGACTTAATGTTTAGTTTCCTTGAAACATCGCGTATAACCCGTTCTAGAGTACTGCATGCTGATTTGACGTCGCCCCCGTATGCCACTATGGTTATTTTAACAGGTTTCTCAGCGTGCGTCTTGACGTAAACGTCCTCAAGCCTCCTGAGATCTCTCACAAGCTCGTCAACCTCGGCTTCAACCATGTGATTTGTCACCACAATCGCTCTCATAGAAATCCTCCCTGTGAGGGATTGCAGGAGGGGCTCGACATACCTCTCGAACATCTCTTTCATCTCAACTGGGACTCCGGGGAGGGCGATTACTTTTTTCCCACGCCACTCAACAATGAATCCAGGTGAGACGCCTACGTGGTTTGGAATAGGCTTAGCGCCTGACGGCATGTACGCTGCTTTAACGTACTTTACAGCATCCTCCCCGTGCCTCTGCTCGATAAGTTTGTAGGCTTCGTTGTTGAACTCGTAGTTTAGACCAAGCGCTCTAGCAATAGCCTGTGAAGTTATATCGTCTTCAGTGAAGCCGAGTCCCCCGGTCGCCACCACTACATCCGAGCACTCCAGGAGGGCCTTCAAACCCCACTCAATCTCACCCGCCTCATCGGGTACAGCAAGGATTCTAGCGACCTCGAAGCCGATCCCAGTGAGCTTCTTCGCAAGCCAGTTAGAGTTGGTGTCCAGCGTAATACCCTTCAGTATCTCGCTACCTACAACCATGATGGAGGCTCTAACCCTCAAACCTCTCCCCCCTCATGCTTACGCCAAGCGAGTAGAGGGCTCTAACCCTCTCGACTCCACCAATACTCTCTATGAATTCCACCACGGGCTCTGGGACAAGCCTCCTCCAATCGCCACCCTCAGCCATAAGCTTTCTCACAATGCTCCCGCTCACACCCTCCACGCGGGGCGTCTCATAGGTTTTCAAGCCGTAGTTCTCGAAAAGTAGCCTGACAAACCTGTTGTTGCTGAAGACTGCTTCAGCCCTGGGAGCATAGTTCAAGACGTGGCGGGGCCACTCGAAGTTGCTTGGAATATTGTCGACAGGTACAATATAAGCCCTCCTATACAACTCCCCCAGCCCCCTCTTAATCATCTCAACCCTCTCGCCCGCTGTGAAAGGGTTCTCCATTGTGAAACTGTATTGGGCTGCAGCCACGACCACGACGACCTCGTCGAATAACCCGAGTATGTGCTCGATACTTTTCAAGTGGCCTATGTGGAATGGCTGGAATCTACCCACAAACAGGGCTCTTCTCAAAGATGGCACCTGTTGTCCTTAATATTGAATTGAGAGTATTTCAAAGCAACCTCAACATACTAGGAAGGAAGCCTGGTAGTCGGTGGAGGAAAGGTTGTACACAACATAGCATTCCATCCATGTACTAGGTATCACACGCCCTCGAGGTATAATAGGGTTTGAGCCCTTGTATTAAAGTGTGGAGAGTTAGTGGCTAGGTTAAGCCATGTCTCTTGAAGGGGTAGCAGAGCTACCGCTCCACGAGGGTTCCGTCCCCGGTTGGCTACTACGGGTCATGGAGAGGCTCTCCTCCGCCATCCTCAAGATCATGGTTGAAGAGTTCGGCCCAGACAAGGTTGTCGAGAGGTTCAGCAACCCCCTATGGTTCCAGGCGTTCAGCAATGTCATAGGCATGGATTGGGATAGCAGTGGATCCACAACGGTTTTGACCGGCGTGTTGAAGAGCGTCACGTGGAGGAACCCCCAGCTAGGAGTCTTAGTCCTGGGCGGGAAGGGGGAGAACGCTAGGAGAACCCCTTTCGAGATAAGGGAGGCCTCGAGGAAATTCGACCTTGGCGAGGAGCTGGCGCGGGGGCTGGAGAAGTCGTCGAGGCTTGTAGCGAAAGTTGACTCAGCCCTCTTCCAAGCAGGGTACGCCTTATACCACCACGCGATGTTCCTCTCCGAGACAGGCAGGTGGAGTATCGTGCAACAAGGGATGAACATCGATGAGAAGACGGCTAGGAGATATCATTGGAGACAACCTACAAACTTCTTCAACAACCCGCACGAGGCAGTGGCAGGCGTCGAGGCTGGGAGGGTGTTGAACATGGTTCACCCAGATGCGGAGGGGCTTAGGCGGACGCTGGATGATCTGGCGCGAGAGGGGTTGCAGAAGGTAGCTAGCCTGTACAGCCAAGTCTACAATAATATCAAGGGGCAGACCACTCTAAGCCAGTTCACGACTCCCACGGGCTCCGGCGTGGTAGCTAGGGTAAAATATAGGGGTGAAGACATCACTGTCTACCAGCCCCTCCCCCACCCCTTCGAGGTCTACAAGCTGTTTAAAAATATAGACGTCCTTGTCGAAGGGTTTGAAGACCTAGTCCTAGCCCGAGGCGTTGGGGCGAAGACTATGAGGGCATTAGCTTTGATAAGCCATTTAATATACGATGAGCCGCCGAGCTTCAAGGACAGAGTTGACACACCCCTGGACCCATTCGTCTACTCATACGCCATCGGCGGTAAAGACGGCGTCCCATACAGAGTTAAGAGGAGGGATGCGGAGGAGGTTGTAACCACCCTCGAGGACATAATAGACAGGGCCTCCCTAGGGGAAAAAGAGAAGCTGGTGGCCTTCAGAAAGCTGAGAGAGCTCAAAATTAAAATTGTTGGAAAGTACATTTAGCAACCACATCCTGCTTGTATGGCGATAACTCGACAGATCTAACCCATCATCCTCCATCTAAGGCTTAAAACCATCTTGGAAGTAGGTTTGGATGATCTATCTCCGTGAACTACTTCCACGCCACACACCGTAAGAGGGGCTTGAGCACTGTAGCTGTCGACTACCCAGGGGTTGTCTAGCTCTGCTTGTCTTCCAGCGGCATAGATTCAATCAGATTTAAACGTTTGGTTGAAGGTACAGCCGCCTATTTGATTAAAACACTCGCGATACTCATGGACTTCACGGGTGTCGAACACGATTTTCTAACGCATATAACCTCGGCTAGTATGCTTACAGCGATCTCCTCCGGCGTGTCGCTACCTATGTCCAAGCCAGCCGGCATGTGCAACCTGTCTTTGTAGTCTGATAGATTGAAGTTCTCCTCTAGGAGTCTCTTCAGCATCCAGGCACACCTGTTACGGCTACATAAAGCCCAGATGTGCCCTGGGAACTTCAACTCGATAAGCTTCCTGAGAACCCTGTAGTCGGTCTCAACCTCGCCGTAGGCTATTACAAACACGTCGGTTTTCACGTACTGGAGTTTGCCGACCTCCTCCTCAAGGTTTCCAACTATAACCTTCTCCGCGTAAGGGTATCTCTGCGGGTTCGCCAGCTCCTGTTTATCATCGATCACTATGACCCTGAAGCCGAGTATGTTGGCTATATCCGCTATAGGCTTCCCGACATTGCCCCCACCCGCCAGAATCAGGCGCGGGGACGGCTGGATCACGTTTATGAAGGCCTCTACGACGCCCCCGCACAACTGGTTTGTGGGTATAGCGTCTTTCGGTATGTTATCCCTCCTGAGAGCCAGCTTCAACAGCCTTGGCTTACCCTCCTTAAGAGCTTTCAAGGCCTCCGAGTATAGAATGGCCTCTAGGCTTCCACCGCCTATGGTACCGTACTTCAAGCCGTCCTCCGTCACAATCATCTGGGCGCCTAAGTCCCTCGGCCCGCTACCCTCCTTTGAGACAATGGTGACAACCGCGACAACCTTATTCCTCGATAACTCCTCGACAATTTTATTATAAAGGAATTCAGGCCTCAATCTTCTCCTCCTCTACAACTTTTACCCCGCGCATCGATAGAAGCCTTTTAATAATCCTTTGATCGCTTTCGTTCAAATCCTTCGAGAGCTTGATGATGACGTGAAAGCCTCCCTGCCCTATAATAGGCGTCCCCTCGAAGAAATACGTGGGCTGGTAGTCACCTGAGACCAATATCGGGTTAATTTCGTTGAGGATGTCCTGGATATCCCAGTGGGAGTAGGCCTCCTGGATTATCAAGCTCCTCTTACTTATTCTCGCGATCATTCCGCTCACTCGCCAGTATTTAAAGGAGTACCCCCTATAAATCCTGATATCCAGTAGAGGCTTCCTATACAAGTGGTTTGAATGAGGGCTGCTGTGGCATTCCTCGCGTCGATTTCATTAATGGTCGCGATGATGCTTGCAGGCTTTAAACCCTACATTGTTGTACTCGCATCCCTCCTCCTATTCTCGGGAGTAGTTTTCGGGCTGAGCTCCCCGTTAGTGTTCTATGGGGCTCTCAACTCGAGTTTTATAACCACGCTGGGCTCGCTTGCCGCAGCCATGTACCTTGCCGAGCTTTTCAGGGAGAACATTCATTCGAGGGAGGCTGTTGAGTCCCTTGAGTCAGTCGACCCCAGGCTGGCGGGCGCGTCTATACCTGCTCTCGTAGGCCTGCTACCAATGCCCGGTGGAGCATATGTCTCCGCCACTCTAGTGGACAGTGTTTACGAGAAGACTAATATGAAGCCGGAGGAGAAGACCTTCCTGAATTTCTGGTTTAGGCACATTTGGATTACCGTCTGGCCCCTCTACCAGGGCGTGTTAATAGCATCATATATCACAGGGATGGATGTCAGGGATATAGCCTGGGTGAATATGCCAATTATGCTAGCGAGCATTCTCGCGGGCCTACCTTTCCTGTTCTCCTTCATAGCTAGTAGACGTGAGAGCGAGCGTAAGAGTCTACGCAAACTAGTCCACTTATGGCCCTTCGGCTTAATCGCCCTATTAAACCTCGGCTTAAACCTCAACGTCTTCGCCTCGGTTATAGCCACTATAGCAGTCTACACGGTTGTCTACAAGCCAAGCCCCCGCTCCCATTTGAACGCATTGAAATACAGCTTAAACCCCTCGATACTCACCCTAATAGGAGTCAGTCTCATCTACGGCCACGCGATCTCGGTAAGCGGGTTGGCGAGCCAGCTCGGCGCTTTCCTGAGGCCTGTCGAAGCATCCCTCTTCGCTGTGACCGCCCTCATAGTTGTTGCCACAGGGTTTGAATTCACCTTCAGCGCCATCGCCTTCCCTGTCTTCAAACCATTCTTAAACCCGGGTAACACGTTCTATGGTTTCCTAGGCGGCTTCACAGGCAGCATGCTGAGCCCAGTCCACGCGTGCCTAGTGCTCTCAGCAGACTACTTTAAAGCCGATTTGAAAAAAGTCTACAAGTACCTAGCCCCAGCTACATTAACCGCGATTGCGATAAGCCTCACCCTGAGAATATTAGTATAAACAAGAGTTATGCTGGAAAATAACGCAAAATGCTCCCTTCTAAAGCGTTAAGGACGCTGGTTGTCCACATTAGATGAGGAAATTTTCGCTGGGAGGGCACTTTCATGAAGATCCCCAACCCACGGGGAGCGCGGAGGGGACGGTGAGCTTTATTAAACGTGCACCCTCAGGCTGATGCTAATGCCTCAACCCTCTTCCTAGCTAGACTTGCCTGGAGGGGTGTAGCATCGTTGCAGAGGGTTGAGCCCGCTAGCCTAAGCCAAATCCAGTAGCTACTCTTGTTTTTGAACCTCCTATACCTCGCCGTGTCTAGTACACCGAGTAGAAAATCCCCATTCGATCTGTTTAAAAGGAAACGGGTAGAGATAAATTAGCCCTCAAATCTATGTTAGGTTAAAGGGGGTTTAAGTGAGCAGTGTTCAGCAACTTTTAGAGAAGGCAAGGCTGTTTGTCAAAGAGCTATCGAAGCCTTTCGTGGGCCGAGAAGAAGAAGCTTTAGTCCTCGGGCTGGCAATACTTACAGGCGAGCACGCCATACTCATAGGGGAGCCGGGGACAGCGAAGTCCGCGCTAGCCCGGAGGGCTGCGGAGCTGATTAACGCAAGGTTCTTCAAGTACCTTCTAACCAGGTTCACAGAGCCCGACGAGCTGTTTGGCCCGATAGACATCAACGCCCTGAAGCAGGGGAAGTATGTTAGGATAACCAGCAACAAGCTGCCGGAGGCCGAGATCGCTTTCATAGATGAGATATTCAACGCTAACTCGGCTATACTCAACACCCTCCTGACACTCATGAACGAGAGGGTAATATACGACGGCTACAGCGAGATCAAAGTCCCGTTGTGGGCCCTCATATCCGCTTCAAACAGCGTCCCAGACGAGCCGGAACTCCAGGCTCTCTACGACAGGTTCCTGTTCAGGCATTTCGTTAAACCTGTTGAGGAGGACAAGTGGAGTAGCCTCTTAGACGCTGCCTGGGAGATTGAAGTAAAAGGGTATAGTGCGGCAAAGCCCATTCTAACAATGGATGAGATAAGGGAGTTAAACAAGTTTGTCCTCTCGGTCGACGTTAAGAGCATTAAAGACAAGGCCCTGAAGCTATTCGCTATCTTCGAGGATCAAGGCATTCATTTAACAGATAGGAGGAAAGGGAAGAGCTTGAAGGCGCTGGCCGCAATGGCCGTCCTCAATGGTAGGATGATGGTTGTTGAAGAGGACTTGATGGCTTTAAAGTACGTTGTAGCCAGGGATAAGGAAGAGTACGATAAAATCTACGGTATTCTCCTGGAGGAGGTGAAGGCAAGCGAGAAATTCATGAAGGAGCTTTCCGAGATCGAGAACAATGTTAGAGAGGTCTTCAGGTACATCAGCAAGCTCTCAGACCTTGACCCTAGGCTCGTAGACTACTTGAGGAGCTTTGAGTCCGTGAGAGAGCGCGTGAAGAGGCTCTCCGAGGAGACCGGTGATCAGCAGGTTAGGGAGAAAGCCGCGAGAGTCCTCGAGGAGGTTGACGAGTTGATCGAAGTCATTAAGAGGAAGCTCTCACTGTAGTGACCTTTGATGAGGAAGGGCGTTTTACTGGGCATAAACTACGATGACCCGGTGGTTAAATATAGGGGTTTGAAGGTAAGCAGGCTTATCACTCTCATCCACGGTAAAAAACCGGAGGGGATAAACGAGGTTTTAAGCGCTGATTTATTCTACTCTTTCTATCTCCCAGCCCCCTTAGTGAGGGATGACGTTGAGCCCGGCCTCGAGACTTTCCTCGCGATTGTGAAAGGCTTATTCAGCTCGCGTAGGTTCAGCGAGATCAGGGGCAAGACTATACTTGACCCCTTCATAAGCTCGATCGCCGCCTCAGTCTTCGCAGCGGAGCTCGCCAAAGCCAGGGAGGAGGCCAGCAGGGGCTTTACAACCGGGGAGAGAAGTGATGAAAGCGAGGCTGAGATTAAGAAGAGCGTTGAGAAAGCAGTTGAGGCGACGGCTAGGATCGTGGACAATGTGAAAGCCCTGAAGAAGATAGCTGAAGGAGACCAGCCAGGATCGTCCAGCCTTTACGAGCTCGAGGAGTACTCGATGGATTTGCTGAGGCTCGCTAAAAACCTAGATGTCGCGAAGATACTCGAGTTGATTAAAGGGTTGAAGCCCTGGATGCTCACCGCTGTCCAAGAAAAATACAGGTTCAAGAGGGGGGAGTATGATGGCTACGAGCTTGGAGGCGATGTCGAGAGGCTTGTCTCATCAAACCTCGCGCTACCTGAGGAATTGTTTGACTTAAGGTACGTGGGGAAGAGACTACTATTGTTCAGGAAAGTGCTAGCAAAGGGTAGGGGGCCGGTGTACGTTCTACTCGACAAGAGCGGGAGTATGGAGGGTGTCAAGATGACTTGGGCGAAGGCTGTCGCCATAGCGATGTTCATGAAGGCGAGCAGGGAATTCAGGGACTTCTACCTGAGGTTTTTCGACAGCATAACATACCCTCTCGTGAAAATAGAAGGCAAGCTTAGAGCAAAAAAAGCTATGAAGATGATCGACTACATTGCGAGCGTTAAGGGGAGTGGCGGGACAGACATAACGAGGGCGATAATAACCGCGACAGCAGACTTGAAGTCTGATCAAGCCAGAGACGTCTCGGACATAATTTTGATAACAGACGGCATAGACAGGATCGCAGAGCAACAGATACAATACGGTTTGAAGAAGGCTAAAGCTAGGCTTATAACAATCATGGTTGGCGGCGAGAACAAGAGTTTGAGGAAAGTCTCATTCAAGTATTTCAGAGTCGAAAAATTCACCACGAAAGACATGCTCTCTGTGATAGACTCCTTCCCAGGCTAGGCGAAGCTATTTCGATCTAAACTGTCCGAGGAGGCTCTTTGAGAAACCTAGTATCACGGAGACCACCATCAACATTGTTGACAATGTAAGGTAGGTTAGACCCTCTAAGCCGGTTCTCCCTCTCGCGAATTCAATCCTACTATAGTAGACAGTGGAGTTCCACGGCTGTATGAGGACATAGGTTTGCTGTGTTGAGTTAAAGTACTTGGAGAGGTACTGTAACCCTTCACTCCCGAGAGAACCCTGCCAGTAAGCTAGGCCTACACCAGGTGTGTAAAAAGCTATGACACTTGCACTAGTCCTGAGGTTTATGAGGTAGCTTCCGTTGAAGAAGTCGAGAACCCCTAGCTCGCTCCCCACCCCCGTTATGTTGACTTTGTCAAACGGCCTGTCTGCTACTCTAGAGTACCGTCCGGTGTAGATAGGCGTGCTCTCAACCGCAACAGTGTAGTACATGTAGCTCGCCAGTGATAATATGGTTAGAACCAGCACTGCGACAGCGATCACCCTGTCAGTAAGTAGGTCTAATCTAACCTTGAGAAGCGTGAGTGATAAAACGCCTAATCCTAGCAGGGATAAAACTATAATGATCCAGTCGAGGCCGTAGCCTCTAACAAACACTACATCGCCAGTATTAGCCGGCGTTACGTGGAGAACCGGGATAAACCCTGCCGCTACCACACTGCTCGCACTCGAAGAAGCATCGTTGTAGTATGTAATAACGATAGAGAGCCTGCCAACCGGGGTGATGTATATCTCCTCGTTATCTGGGAAAACCCCGTAGAGGACTGAGGGCACCAATATCTGCTGGAGAAGTATCATCATGACTGCCGCTATCACATATATTACGACAAACAGGTATTTGAGCAACAAGCTTGCTTTACTCAACGGCTTCAACTCCGTGAGTATAGGAGATACTTAATCCCAGCTGAAAATTAAATGTTTGTCGCCAGAACGAGGGTTAGACCGATCAAACTAGAGTAGAACTCTGGTCTGCCCGCTTCGCCTTCAAAATCTTTTAATATACTCGTGTAGTCGACTCCAAGGGATTCAAGGAGTTCAGCCGCCACTTCACGGCAGTATTCCACTATCTCCCCCTCCCCACCGATCAGAGAAGCAACCTTGCAGTCCCAACCGGCTCTAAGCGCCTCAGAGATCAAATCTGCATCCAAGTCGGCTTCCCATAGTTTTCTAACACCGGCATCAGATAACTTCTCGATAAGCCCGGGGTAGTAGTTTAAGGGCCCAATTATCTCAAGCCACTTGCTGACGCCTGCGAAGATATACTGGATAGCCTCAGACTTGTATGCCTCACCGCCTACCTTATACAAAGCTATGGAGGCGTCCAGGAAGTCTGATAAATAGGTAATCTCGTCCTCTACCTCAACACTCTCCCCAACCTTACTCCAGTCAACTGCCTCAACAGACATCTAAACACCAGTCTTCAATCCCACCGGGTACGGGTTAAAAGGAGTCGGGTACTCAACCTGCTGTTACATTGGGTTTAAATAAACCGTGAAAACTGGACTTTGCGTTTATTCTAGAAATAGATGGAGCCCATAAAATAAGCTACACATAAAATAGCCGATAATCTTTCACTAGAGAGCTACTCAAGCCTCTAGCCAGATGATTAATACACCTCAAGTCTTTCTCATCTACAATAGGGTGAAGCCAGTGTTTCTAAAATGGATAATACCAGGCTCTCTGGCGCAGTCTCCTAGGCCTACTTTGAGAGACGTTGAGGAGATCTCAGGGGTTTTTACAGGTGTAGTAAACCTGTTATCTGAGGCGGAGAAGCCTTTCGAGGTTATAAACGCCCTTAGAGCTCGAGGCGTCGAGGTTTTCCACGCTCCAACCCTTGATTTCCACCCAGTCGAGCTTATACATGTCCTAGGGTCAATCAACTTCATTGAAAAACACCTGGAAGCCGGGGGGAGGGTTCTAGTCCACTGCTCCGGCGGGGTCGGGAGGAGTAGCCAGGTAACAGCTAGCTACCTTGTATACAAGGGGTACGATTTGTTCAGCGCGGTCAAATATATCAGGGGTATAGTAGACGGAGCCCTCGAGGTGAAATGGCAGGTCCAGCTTCTAGAGGATTTCGCAGATCTATTAGATGCGATTGGTAGGAGTAGAGTTAGAAGGATTTACTCTGACCTACAGGAAGGTAGAGGGTGGAGAGAACTACTCCACGCATCTAAACTACTCCAATTCACTATTGAGCTGGCGAGGATGATAGATTTGGGAAAACAAATTGTAGTGGAGGCTTTGAAAGAGGTAATGGAAAGAAGGGATAGGCCTGAACTACCTGAATTAGATGAGCCTAGCAGCATTCTCAGGCTGGCCGAGGAGCTCGACTACGATATGAGCGGCAGAGTTGTCGTCCTAGACGGGGTTCTCGATAACGGGTTGCTTGAACTGAGGATCCTATGTGATACACCCTGCGAGGACATTGCCTTGCGAGTTAGAGGCCTGGCCGGTAGAATCTCCTTACCTGGGCTGAGAGGGTTGAATGTCGAGGTGGGCTCGTACATGGACTATGTGTTTTAACCGGCGCAACAGCTTAACATGCGTCTAACCCGTCGGATGAAATAGAATGGACGTTTATTTCATGTAGGGTTATAACGTGTATCTAGCCAGCAGGGGGAGGAGGGTTATGGACTATCTTATTAGACCCGGTTACGGCCCTGAGTGGGGTAGTGGAGGGGTCTTCGGCCTAACCTACTACAGGGGTGTACTCTACTACACGCTTTCTATGGAGGCCCGATCATACTTCCACCAGGAGGGCAGGGAGAAAGTCTATGATTTCCACCTGCTAGGCCCCGGACCAGCCTCAGGGGGAGACACGTACAACGCTGTGGATGTCGTGGATGAATTCATATATTTCGGTGGGTGGGTTCACAACCCGGCTGTATACAAGACTAGAGAGGGTTTTGCAGGCGAGATCGACTTTAGAAACAAGTACTCGCATGTCCACGAGTATAACATCAACGAGGGGGAGGTCAGGCTTCTGTGGAGTGAATCCGCGAGGGCTGAAAGAGAGTGGGTTGGGGAGGTCTCGGAGATAATATATGACCGCCTCAACGACAAGCTCCTACTTGGTAGAGCAGACGGGCATTACAACCTGGGGATCTACGAGCTGGATCGGAAGAGGGGGGAGTTGAAGCGTTTAAGCGAGATCCCAGGGCTGAAGGGGAGCTTGTTCTTGGAGTTCGCGTGCTTCGACATGCAGCCAAACTGGAGGAGGGGGGTTGACGGCGTCCAGTGCTATGACCCCTACAGCGGTAGGATGGTTTACCATAAAGTTGAGGACTGGGCTAAGGTGAGCGTTGATGGTGGAGGGGTTGAGTCAAGGGGTAGCGGGTATGCTACCACAGCTTACGCGAGGTACTGGCATTTCTTCCGGGGCGGGGTGCTCGTCGGGAACCCTATAGAGCCGGATGTGGAGGAGCCCGCCTTCGTCAGGTTGTTCGACTTCCCCTCTACATCATACTCCCCATCACGTAGCAACGCCCTGGTTGTAGGGGGAGGGATACTCGCGGTGTTCAACTCGTATTCACATGGAGTCCTCCACCTCCCCCATGCTTCGAAGACTACGGTCAACTACATTGTTGGCCCATCTGTCCTGGTCTACATAACACCTCCATATGCTAGGATCGCCATGGCTCTCGGTGCGAGAGTAACAAGCATGACAAAGAAGGGGGATAGAATCCTGCTTGGCACGAACAACTCACCCAATCTTGGTGGTAGAGATGCAACCCGGCTGGACGTAGGTGTTAGAGAGATAGTCAGCGTACCTGAGGGAGACATACTCAACCCCCGCAACCCTCCAGTTGTCTTCCGCGTAGAGGGCTCTATGGTGGGCGACAAGTTCTTCGGCGGCATCCCCTTGACAGGCTACAAGACTGCGAGTATCAGAATGTTTTCCAGCAAGGATAACACCCTGAGAGTCTACGAGTACGATATCGGCCTACCACCGAGGCTTATTGACTCCTGCGATTACAATGTGAGAACTGGATGGAACAACATCGATCTTGGAAGCCACTACAACATAGTTTCATTCAAGCTGTCTAGCCCGGATGACAAGGCGGTTATCTATATAATACTAGAGTAAGCGGGTCAGCACCGGTGGGTTCTTCAACGCTTACTCTCTACCTGTTTGAGCAGTTCCTCAATAAACTTAGACGCCTCCTCCCTACTAGTGAGTGTGGTTGTTTTCCTATTGGAGTAGGCGAGAACTACCCTATCGCCCACCTTAAGCCTCACTACATCCGCTTCTTTAAACGAGTATACGTCTAATATCGACACCCCTTTCTTAACGGCCTCCTCCCTGAGTATTACAATGGGTCTTTTAGGCATGGCTCCCACCTTGAATCCATGAATTTAAGAATCAGACCCCGGGTTTTAAAACGTAGAGCGGGGGTTGAATGTGCAAAAATGCATTAAGTGGGGTAGCCACGGATTAGACGTCAAGGTCGAGGACGGGACTCTGAGTATCCGGGGGAGCTTCATCATCGAGGTCAAACCCAGGGGGGTTGTCTTCGAGAGGGCTACGGGTTACAGGGTCGCAGGCGATGCAAGGAAGAAGTATATCTATGTTGAACACGCGGAGCTAAAGCCCCTTGAGGACGCCGTCGACTGCCCTGACGAGCTGGAGCTGGGTAAACTCGTTTTAAACCGGGTTGACCTTGACTTCGAGGAGTACTTAACTATTGTGACATCTGGTGAGAGCTTAATTGACTATATGGTTGTGACGAGAACGTTGACTTGTATAGTGGTTTCACGGAGGAGGGAGGCTTACTTCGACTTTACGGGGAACACCCTAGCGGTCTATCTGGTCTAGCCGCCCCTCAAGTCCACAACTGTTGCTCTAACACCTGTTAAACCCTTATTGAATATCTTCGTAATATTCTCCACGTCAAATCCACTAGCTAATACGACGGGTACACGGAACTCCCTCGACAGCTCCACAGCAGACTTCACCTTACCGTAGACCCCTCCCGTCGCATCCGCTCCCTCAAAGCTCTTCAACATCCCTATTACACTACCATAATTGCTGGAGTCAATTCTCTCGATCAACACGGGATTCTCGCAGACATGCGGGTTGCAGGTGTAGACGCCATCTACGTCCATCAGGAATACAAATATCTCTGGCTTAATGTGTTGGGCCATTAGCTTGAAAACCCTTTCCGTTGACAAAACTTCGAAACCCCCCTCGGTGAAAACGCACTCCCCGTAGACAACAGGAGTAATCCCGAGCCTCAGCGCGTTTATCACTGGCTCTGGGTTTACATAGTATTTGCCATCCTTCCCCACGATTATAGCACTTGTCTGAATGGACACGGCTTTAATCCCTTCATCAACCAAATAGTCCACAATGAACTTGTTCAGCCATCGCGTAGTCCTCTGGCACTCTACGAGGATTACCCTACTGTCTACTCTGCCCGTCAGCTTTGTCACAACAGTGTGGGCGAAACTCCCCCCGCCATTGGCCAAGACGACCTGTCTTCTCTCTAAAACGCTTTTCAGGATCTTGGAGAGTGCTTCAAGAGCGTGGAAGTTTATTGAGAAGGGCTTGTCCTTAAAGGTGAGGAAGCTACCGCCGGCTTTAATGTACACTGCTTGTAGCTCTGAAATCATGCCCCAAGCCCCACAACACCTTTTTTTATCTTCAACAATTTAATTTACTCACCTGGTCTCTCCGGAAGGTGGTTTCCAATAGTTTATGGTAGAGTCCAAAAGTTTATAGCTTGGCTGGAGGAAACGTGGATCCCGGTGATCATCGCAAACTTTTTCATCGCGTTGACAGCACCTTTGATCACGGCCTACTACGACTACAGGTATTTCGAGCAATGGTATGAAATAGCCTCGAAAAACGGTGTAAGCGAGATATACTTGTATTCCGCGAAGACTGCGTACTTTCCCCTAACTGTCTATGTATACTTGTTATTCCATTGGATGGGCCTTAGGCTTGCGAGCCTGCTGAACACGGGGGCGAGCCCTCTCAACCCTTTAGTGCTTTTAGTTGACAAGATCCCGTACATCGTTAGCTTCAACGTAATCTACTTTATTCTAAGAAAGAGGTATGGCAGTAGAGCCGGCTTCCTCTGGCTTATCAATGTAAGCGCCTACTCAACCCTAGCGGGTTTCCAAGTAGATTTGCTTGTAGCCCTTTTGGTCTTAGCCTCCATGGTCTACATGGAGGAGGGTAGAGTTGACGTAAGCCTCCTACTCGCCTCCCTGGCGACTTCAGTTAAACAAATATTCGTCTTCACCGGGCTAATCCCCTTCGTAGTTCTATGGAGGAAAAACGGTTTTAGGGTGGCTTTGAAAAAGCTTCTCATCTACTTTGTTCTACCCATCCTAGCCCTCTCACTACCATTCCTTTTGAGAGACCCCGTGAACTTCGTCTACAAAAGCCTCTTTTTCCACGGTTACAGGTACCCCCAGGATCTTAGCTTGTGGGCTATACCGATGTACATCGTCGTATTCAATGTACAAGCCTTACCCGGCTTTATCACCTGGGGTTGGGTTATACCTTTCATTATATTCATGGCCTTGTTAACGGTTAAACTCGCCCGAGACCCGTTGGTTGAAAGAAACATTTTGTACTATTACGTTATCATGGTCGCCGGGATGATAGTGTTGAATAAAGTTGGCGGGTTAAACTACCTAACCTGGCTCACCCCGCTTCTGATAGCCTTCTCCTCGAGGACTTCCGGCAACTTGAGCATGAAGCTGAAGTGTATCAGTATAGCCCTACCGTTGTTGAGCCTCGTATTATATCCGTTCTTCACCTTTTTCTCAGCCACTATTGTCGGAGGGGATATCTACATCGTGGAAGACTCGAGCTGGGAGCCGGCTGAGGGGATTTTCTACGCTAGCTACGGGTATTACAACCCGCTAGTTGGTTTGATCTCGGCGCTTAAATCAAACCCGACCTCCTACTTCATTTTCAAAAGCTTGTACAACGCTATCCCTGCTACTTCTATAGCGGTGACTCTGATCTACAATTTAACTATTATCTACGTGATTAGTATAGCATGGAGGCTGACCAGGTATTAAACCATGCTGATTCTAATAGGTCTCGGGATGAAGTTCGAGGATCTGACACTCGAGGCAGTCGACTACATTAAGGGGGCGGACGTAGTATACATCGACACGTACACGAACATCTACGAGGACTACAACAAGTTGATAGACCTGGTGAAATCGAAAGAGTATAAGCTCGCCAGTAGGAGCGACCTAGAGGGGGAGGGGATTTCGAGAATAGTTGAGGAGGCCTCGAGGAAAAATGTCGCGATCCTGGTTCCAGGGGATCCTCTGATCGCCACCACGCACGAAGCCCTGAGAGTTGAAGCCGCCAGGAAGGGTGTTAAAGTAGTGGTCGTGAACGGTCTTTCAATAGCTACTCTGGCTTTCAGTAGGACGGGGTTGCACTTCTACAAGCTGGGTAGGACGATAACTCTGACTTACAATAAGGAGTCTGCGGAGTATGTTGTCAACGCGATATACGACAATATTTCAAGAGGGCTCCACACACTGGTTCTCCTAGACATCAAGGTGGAGGAGTCGAGGGCCATGAGCATACCTGAGGCTGTGGGAATACTGCTTGAAAGCGATAAAAGGGGGTTGCTGGGTGAGAGGGTGGCTGTGGGAATAGCCCGCTTGGGTTTCAGAGACGAGTTTATAGTGGCTGATCTCACCAGAAACCTGGGTAACTACGCTTACCCGCCTCCCCCTCACTCAATAATCATCCCCGGCGACCTACACTTCATGGAGGTCGAAAGCCTGAGATACAACTGCAGGCTACCCATTGGGGTCTACGAGAAGCTGGCTGGAAGACGTATTTGAAGAGGGAATAGTTTTCCTAAGGTTTATAACCGGTTTCACAACTTAAATGGAGGAAGAGGTTGGACGTTATGTCCAAGCAGATATTAACGCTGATCATCGCTCTAGTAATAGCTTTTTCAACGATTCAACCAGTGAAATTAACTATTGCGTCAGGGCAAACAATAACCGTAACCGACGCCCTAGGCAGAGCTGTAAACCTAACCAAAGTCCCGAGCAGAGTCGTCTCGCTCTCACCATCTATCACCGAGCTACTCCTCTCACTCAATCTCTCTAGCGTCCTCGTAGGGGTGGACGACTACTCCTACAGAGACTGGTATTTAAACGCCTCCCAGGTGTTCGCCTCGAGGAATATAACAGACGTAGGGGGCTACTGGTGGAGCGCTATAAAAATAGAGACGATCCTATCACTTCAACCCGACCTAGTTCTAGCTGACGCGGGCGCCCACAAACCACTCCTCAATACCTTTGCGGAATACAATCTCACAGTCGTGTACTTGAAGGGCGGTAGCGCGACAAGCATTGAGGACATCTACTCGGATATATACCTTGTCGGCAGGATATTCAATAAGACAAGCGAGGCTATTACTCTGATAAATGAGATTGAGAAGCACTTGGAGGAGGGCAGGAGCCTGCTGAGCGGCTACAGCGGAGTGAGCGTACTCTACGTCGTGGGAATCTATCAGGGGATATGGGTTGCCGGAAAGTCGACATTCACCGACGACCTTATTTCAAGGCTTGGCTTGAGGAACGCCGCTGGATCCTACGGTTGGACGCCCGTGGGCATTGAGGAGATCGCCTCCTGGAAGCCTGATGTAATATTAGTAGCCGGGATGGGGATCACGGAAAAAGATGTTGAGGACGCCGGGCTGACAAAGCTTGGTGCTAGAGTAGTCATCCTGAACAGTACGGAGACGGATGTGCTCAGCAGGCCATCACCCATAATCATGTTAGCGCCGAGCATCATCTACGATATTTTAAAGAGTTTCACAACAACCACGCCGCCCGCAACAACCTCCACGATCTCAACAACAACCGCTACCGAGACTCAGACAGTGACCACTACTTACACAACCACCTATACGACAACTTATACAACCACACTAGTTAAACAAGAGTTCTCCACAAGTGAGGCTCTGCTATATATAACAATATCCGCGGCTCTCGCACTGATAATAGGTTTCGTCGCCGGTAGGTTTATCTCTAGAAGGAGCTAAACACCATGAGAAGCCTTGACAAAACGTATTTTTTAAAGATACTTCTCCTAGACGTTCTCTTGCTAGTGACAGCTTTCATCGTAGTCTACGTAGTCGACTTTCACAATGTGAATAGCCGTATAATAGAAGAATACAGATTTTACAGGGACACCTATGCCTTCCTCGCTGGTTTGATACTAGGCTTCTCCGGGAGCGTCCTCCAGGCAAGTCTCAGGAACCCGCTTGTAGACCACTATGTTCTCGGGATAGGTTCTACATCGCTTTTCGCCGCATACCTTGCCATAGCACTCCTAGGCTCCGTCGACTTAGTGCTTATAGCGGTGAGTAGCCTCGCCGGGGGCTTAAGCGGGCTCGCCCTGTCTCTCAGCCTGGCGAACTACCTCGGGGGTAGTGAGGTAGCGTATGTTCTAGCGGGAGTAGGAGTCGCTAGCTTGTTCTCGGGGCTCTCGTTCATCTTATCCTACTATATCCTCCAGAAGCAACCTTACGCATGGGCCCTGCTATTAGGGTCGTTTGTGACCCCCTTGAAAGAGTATTTGCCCTACCTTGTTGCAGCGTCTTTCATCAGCCTGATAGCATACCTACAACTCGCCAGGAAGCTCAACCTCCTTCTCCTAGGCGACATATACTCTAAGCAACTCGGGGTTGACCCCAAAACCACTCGGCTGGTGGCGAACCTGGTCGCAGGGGGCTTGTCGAGCATTGTAGTAGGCTTCTTCGGCACTATCGGCTTCCTGGGACTAGTAGCACCCAACCTTGCGAGGCTCTTATTCAAGACGAGCGATAACAGGGTGACAGTACTCAACTCCTCCATCCTCTCAGGCATCCTCCTCCTAGCGACAGACCTTGCAACTAGAAAGGTGCTTGTCACGAAAGTAGGCGAAATCCCCGCGGGAGGTGTAGTCTCAGCCTTCGGCGGGGTCTTCTTCCTCCTAATCCTGCTACGTGAGGTGAAGAGTATAGGATGATTGTCGTGGAGATACGCGACTTAAACGTTGTTTACGGCCGGAACCCCGGGGTCACGGTCGAGAGGCTGACGTTGACGAGTGGCCGCGTGAACTGTGTCGTGGGCCCAAACGGGGCTGGTAAAAGCAGTCTACTCAAGGCGGTCGCAGGTTTACTCACCTACAGGGGTGAAGTCTCGATCAGGATTAACGATGTTGAAGTGGAGAAAAACGAGCTCCACAGGTACGTAAGCTACGTGTCTGATATTCAGCCAAGCTCGATCAAGGTTTCTGTTAGAGAGGCCCTCCTGTACGCCAGGTACCCTTGCTCACCTGGTTTCTTCTACTCGGACAGGGATTTCAAGTACGTCGAGGAGACCAGTAGGCTCCTCGGCATAAGCCACCTCATGGAGAAGTCGCTGAGCGAATTGAGTAGCGGGGAGCTCCAGAGGGTTCTAATAGCAATTGGGATCGTCAAAAATCCCGCCCTCCTACTCCTCGACGAACCCGATATCCACCTAGATCTCTATAACAAGACACGCCTAATCAAAGTGATAAGGGGTCTTGCCGGCGAGAAGCTAGTCTTCTTATCTACACACGACCCCTCGGTTGCCTCAACACTCTGCGACAGGCTGATACTCTTGAACAACGGAAGGATGCAGGGAGACTTCGGGATCGAGGAGTTAAACCAGGCTCTAGGCTTATTTGAAGAGGTCTTCAAGACACGCCTGGCACTAGTGGAGGTGGAGGGTAGGAGAATGCTGATACCCGTCTACTCGGTTTCTACTTGATATTGGTGCAGACCTCTCTACACATCCGTGTTAAGCTTGATACAACAGCTACGTCATCTACAACTGGTTCGTACCTAGACCACACCACCACTATCGAGTTGGCTCCAGCCCTAGGATCCAAGTTTTCAATGAAGACCCTCGTTAAGTCCTCGGGCGCTAAGGGGAAGCCTAGTCTATCCGACTTCACGCCTATCAAATAGATTTTCCTAAAATCCTCCAAGGCGACCACAAGGGAGTCCCTGAAGTATATTATACTGTTGGCAAGGCACTCTATTAGCCGGGGACTGAAAGGACTGTATATGGTGGACTCAAACCCGTTGAAAGAAGCCCTCTCAACTCTCAGACTATTCATGAAGCCCTCTAGGAGGTCTAGCTCTCCTCCACTAAGCTTCCTCAGCTTTTCCAGGATTCCCCTAACCTGCCTCTCTGTTAGCCCCAGCCTCCTCGAGATATGCATCCTGCCGACTCTCTCCCTGTAAAACAGGAAGGCGACCGATAAAGCCTCCACCGCTCTCCTCTGGAAGTGTGCTTCAAGTATCCCGGCAACCCTAGTGAAATATTCGCAGTCTAGCCCCCTCTCCTCCCGGAGCATATTACCTCAACAGCCCTCGATGAATCAACTATCTCGGCCCCGTAGACGCTTCTCATGTAATCCAGGGCGTACTCGTGGTCTCTCTGGCTGAAAGCCGCCACACCGTCTTTAACGACGTACACTTTGTACCCGTAGTAGAAAGCGTCGGCAACCGTATGTAGGACGCATATATGAGTATGGATACCGGTTACAACGAGCGTGTCCACGTTCATATCCCTTAACGCGATATCGAGCCCCGTGTCCCTGAACCCGCTGTAGAACCTCTTAGGGAATACATACTCGCCTTCAATGGGCTTCAGCTCCTCCACGATGTTCGACTCGGGGCTATTAGCCATCGCGTGCGGCCCCCATAACTTCAGCTCGTGGTCGAAGGGGAGGTGCCTGTCAACCACGTGGATTACAGGTGCACCGCACTCTCTAGCCTTGTCGATAAGCCTCTTTATAGTGGGTACTATGGACTCAGCCTGAGGGCTCTTCAACCTCCCCCTGACGAACTCGTGAACCATATCCACTACTATTAGGGCGGGCCTCAACAGCGACACCATGAATATAAACGTTGATCGACAAATAAACCCTTGATGATGAGCGACTTCGGTTCAGACCTCGTGAAGAACCGTGTGAGGGCTGAACTATTTTATACAAACTAGTTAAGTATTTTTATGTAATATGACTATAGTCGCCCACGAGGGAACTATATATGAGCTTGGCCTCTCTATATGAAAACGACCCAGTATATCAGCAGGCTGTACAGCAACTAAAACAGGCAGCTGCTATCTTGGGTTTACCAGATGAGGTCGTTGAGGTCCTCAGACACCCTGAGAGGCTTATCCAAGTAAAGATCGTCGTTAAGAAGGATGACGGGAAGATAGCGACCTTCATCGGATGGAGGAGCCAGCACAACAGTGCTCTGGGCCCCTACAAGGGAGGCGTGAGGTACAGTGAGAACGCGACGGCTGGCGAGACAGTCGCATTATCCATGTGGATGACATGGAAGAACTCGCTGGCTGGGATACCCTACGGCGGCGGGAAGGGTTCTGTGAGGGTGAACCCGAAAACCCTCTCGCCGAGAGAGCTCGAGGAGCTGAGCAGGAAGTACTTTGCCGCGATCTCCAGGATGGTCGGGCCCGACGTGGACATACCGGCGCCAGATGTCTACACGAACCCGCAGACAATGGCCTGGTATTTCGACGAGTACAGTAAGATAGTGGGGTACAACGCGTGGGGTGTAGTAACAGCTAAACCCCCGGAGCTCGGGGGTCTAACTGCGAGAGTGGTCTCGACAGGCTACGGGGTAGCCTTGGGGGTTAGAGAGGCGGCCAAGAAGTGGCTTGGAGGCCTGGAGGGTAAGACGGTCGCGATCCACGGCTTCGGGAACGTGGGGAGCTACGCGGCGAAGTACCTTGCCGAGTGGGGTGCTAAAGTAGTCGCTGTGAGCGATACAAGCGGTGTGGTCTACGATCCAAAAGGCCTGAAAGTTGAGGAGGTCATGGAAGTCAAGGAGAAGACTGGGAAAGTCACAAACTACAGGAGTGGTGACGTTAAGGTTTACTCGAGCGATAAAGCCGTCTTCGGGTTACCGGTGGACGTAATCGTGCCAGCAGCGACTGAGAACGTTATAACCAAGGCTAATGTAAACGAGATAAAAGCCAAGTTGATCGTTGAGGGCGCCAACGGCCCGACGACACCCGAGGCAGACGAGATCCTCCACAAGAAGGGCGTGATTGTGGTGCCAGATATCCTGGCGAACGCTGGTGGAGTAGTGATGAGCTGGATTGAGTGGAGCAATAACAGAATGGGTTGCTGGCTAACAGACGAGGAGGCTTTGGCAAGATTGGATAAGATGATGACAAGCAACTTCAACAAAGTGTTCGATGAGTGGGAGAAGAAGTACAAGGAGTACCCGATGAGGATAGCCGCTTACGCGATCGCCGTTGATAGAGTTGTAAAAGCGATGAAGCTGAGAGGTTGGATCTAAAGCACTTTTTTCCTCGAGTAAATGATATTTCCTTTCACATCCCTTACTTCAACCACCCTGTGGAATGGGATTACATTGTCCTTTACGTAGATGTACCCCCCTCTAATGTCGTCGATTGAGGCCGCGGGTATGGGTTTCAAAGCCTCTCCCTCAGGTGATCTGTCGATGATTAAAACTATGTAGTCCTCTCTCTTACCAGCGAAGAAAATCCTCTTCAACACCTCCTCTATCTCCCCTTTTCTCCTACCCATTCTCTGACACTCCGCGGAGCCTGCCAACGCTTATTAATTCAGCCCGTATTAACTGTGTGGGAGGGGGGCGTTTTGAATAAGCGGGCTCTCCAAGGATGGTTTATGATAGTTGTCTCAATGCTTCTGTTTGTTTTCTACACATATTTTTTGTTCCTGGGACCCAGCGACCTGAGGGTTAAAATGGTTGATTTAACCGTATACATATTGGTTATCCTCATCCTTGCTTCAGTTGGATATATCGGGTACATCTTCGTTAAGACTCCGACTCTTAAACCCGAGGAGATCTACGAGTTATTGAAGAAGAAAAAGAATTCTGGGAGCCTGGATAGGTGAAACCGCGTTAAAACTCCCGGTAAGCTAGTTTATTCAGCAACCGGGAGAGGAATTCCCTGGCCTCCGGGCAAGTCTCCTTCATGTTGCGGATCGCTTTCTCGGCTTCACTCACGTAGTGTTCAATCTTCTTCAACGAGTAATCTAGAGCACCCGTCTCCTCGACAACTCTCTTAACGAACTCTACATCACCAGGAGTCACGGTTCTCCTCCCGGAGTAGATTTCCTCGAGAAGCCTCCTCCCGTGTTCGCCACTATTCTCATAGGCTTTCACGACCAGCAGGGTTTTCTTCCTCTGGAGAACGTCGCTTCCAACAGGTTTCCCTGTCACTTCCGGCTTACCGTACAGCCCTATTATGTCGTCCCTCAGCTGGAACGCTATGCCGGCTGGTATCGCGTACGCTGATAACTCGGCTAACAGCTTCTCATCCCCCTCACGAGAGGCTATAGCGCCCAGGTGGAGGGGTAGTTCAACAGTGTACGAGGCTGTCTTCAATTTATGCACCAGGATGACTTCTGCCTCCCCGACCCTGCTTAAAGGGAGGCTAGATAAGTATACGTCGAGGAACTGGCCGAAGGCCACTTTCATTAACCCTTCCGTATACTTCTGGACTAGACGCCTGGATATGTCGGGCGACGTGGATGCCAGCACCCTGACCGCCATTGATTCAAGCAGGTCGCCTGCTGTGATGGCCTGGGAGACACCGTAGTGGAGGCACTCGGTCTCCAAGCCGTCTTTAACGCATTTATCCCTCAGCCAGGCGTAGGCTGTGGGCCCGCCTCTCCTGATCTCGTCTCTATCCATTATATCGTCGTGGATTAGGAGATAGCTTTGAAGCAACTCTACAGAAGCCATCACCTTCCTAGCATCCTCGTTGATTTCGCGTGCCCAAACCCTGCTCCAGTAGCCGGCTAGGACTAGAGCGGCTCTAAACCTCTTTCCACCTCTAAGTGTGAAATCGCGGATAATCCACGTTAAATCTGAGAGCATGTTTGAAACGCTGCGGGCCTCTCCATCAGCCTCGTCAAAGACTTTCTTCAACTCGTCCTCCACAATACTCTTCGCTGTCTCCAACGGGTCGACAACCAATTCAGCCACCGGTTGTTTTTAATCGGGTTCAGGCATAAAAACCGTGGGTGTACTCGTTGACATACCTCCAAGTAGCCCTCGACTACACGAGCCTGACGAAAGCGCTTGAGACTGCTTTATCCATAGTGAGGGCGGTTAGGGATGAGAGGGTGTGGATTGAAGCGGGCACCCCTCTCATTAAAAGCTGGGGCTTTATTTCCCTCAGGCTTCTAAAAGAGGCTACAAACATGTTTGTAGTAGCAGACACGAAAACTATTGACGCCGCAGAACTTGAGATAGGAGAGGCATATAGGAACAGCGCGGACGCCGCCACAGTCCTCGGCTTGTCTGATAATTCAACCATTAAGACGGGAATTGAATTGGCTAGAACTAGTGGGAGGAAGCTGATCGTAGACTTGATAGGCGTAGCAAACGCCTACGAGAGGGCGGTTCAAGCTTTCGAGATGGGGGCGGACTACGTGTTGTTCCACATAGGTGTGGACGTCCAGAGAGCTAGGGGTTTAACAGCTGTCGAATTGCTAAGGGAGGCGTACAAGTTCAAGAAGGATACTGGGGGAAAGTATTGTATAGCGGGAGGCATCAAACTCCAAGACGTTGAGAAGATCCTTGAAGCCGAGCCAGATGTCATCGTTGTCGGCGGGGCTATAACTAGAGCAAGCGACCCTGCGAGGGCGGTTTTAGATTTTCTTGAGAAGCTGAAATAAACATTGAGATCCAGAAAACTTCAGAAGGAGGGTTTCCTCACAATTCTATCTATGGCCAAATTTTCGTTTATCTCCATGTACCGCTTCTTGTGCTCTCTAATCTTCTCCACTAGTTTCTCAAAGGCAATCTTTTTGCACTCCCCGCAGAGTATCCTGCCTTTCAAGCAATCCTCTCTTATCTCGTTCAACTCCTTGTCGTCGAGAAGGAAGTAGGTGTAAAGCTCGAACACCATGCACTTCCACGGTTCGCCTCCTAGCCTCCTCTGCTCCTCCGCAGTAGCCCTACCACCAGTGAGAGCCATAGCGATCTTCTTCCTAATAGTTTCCTCGCTCTCGTCGAGGAATATCGCGAAGTCCGGCCTGCTCTTACTCATCTTGTTCCCGTCCAGGCCCCTTAGGAGCTTATGGTAGGTTGAGGAGGGCCTCGTCAAGCCGAGCTCGCCCTCAAACCTGTCAGCTACATCCCGGGCCAGCCTTAAATGTGGGTCTTGATCCACGCCGACGGGGACGAGGACGTGCTTGAACCCGCCGAACTCCTCGAGCTGTGGGTGGAGTATGTCCGCGACTTGCGTGAGGGCTGAAACAACTTTAGCCGGCGATAAATCCCCGTAGATAGCCTCCATCTCCGCCATTGTTATTTTCCTCGAAAACATTTGTATAAGCCTATAGTAGGCCTCTCTCATCGCTGTCTGGAAGTAGAACTCGGTTTTCTCAGGGTTTAAACCCCATGCCAAGGCATGCTTTACGAACTCGAGTCCAAACTTTATCGTTAAATCCCTGTCTTCGCGTCTAACAGCGTAGGCTTCAGCGTCGGCTATCACGATTTTAACCTGCGCCCCTATGCTTTGGAAGTACTTCAACTCCTCGAAGACCATCGCGGTGCCAAGGTGGGGTGTGCCGGATGGCATGAAGCCCGTTAACACTATTACCTTCTCTCCCTTAACCAGCGCTTCAAGCCACTTGTCGAAGTCCCTGTGCCCGAAGATTATCCTTCTAGTGAAAAAGTGGTGTTTGAGCAACTCCCGGCGGGGTATATTGTCGATTGGCTGTATCCCGAACACGGTGAAGAGTTTATCGTATTCCTGGATAAGCCTATAATCCCAGGGGTCTATTCTTACCTCCATCCCAATCAGCATCACCTTTCAACGTCCGTGGAGTGCTGCCGAATAGCTTTATATGTTGCCGGTGGATTTTAAATCAAGAGCCCGGAATTAACCCGGTCTATTAAAAGGATGAAAGGAGATGCCCAGGATTACACTTATTCATTTGAAGCATGGAGGAGAAACCCCATGGGAGTTGACAAGGCTTCTCGAGTCGATTACGGGGGATAAATGCCGGAGTATTGTAAGAGGATGGAATTCCACTTTCATATGGTTCTCTAATAATAAGCCGAGGGAAAGGCATGAGCAGGTGTACAATGAGCTGAAGACTAGGCTTGGCAACGTGAGCGTCGTATCAGTTGTTAAACCAAAACCCCTAGCCGCACAACTATACGCCTGGTTGATTGTAAAGTCGGGTGTGGAGTTCCAATATGAGAGCGGCCCCGAAGACGAGTACGCCTTGGTTTATACGGCGACAGGAAAGTATGTGGAAAAGATCGCAGGAGAATTCCTCTCCCCGTTCGAATCGTTAAACCTCCTCGAGATATTGAACTTCAACGTGAAGTCCACTATTGTTCAACTAGGCGGCATCTACTTCGAGGTAGAGGACGGTGTGGTGGGGGTTCTACCTCGGGATAACGTCGATTACTTCCTTGAAACCACCCGGATACCCTTCCAGGCTAAGAGCTTGAACGCCGATTTCTGCGAGGCCTTAAAGGGTTTGGCGATTACCGCCTAAAATACCTTGGGAGAGGCTTCTAATCGTTTTTGTCAAACCTGCTTTTCAGCAGTCTGACCGTCCTTACTATCCCAACCGCCGCGAAACCCATTATAGCTGAGATGAAGAGGGCCTCGAGAACCAGGGTGATCCCATAGCCGGCGGGGCTGGGAGATATGGTGACGGTAAAGGTGCTCGTCTGGGCCACCTCTAACACGGCTCACTTTGTGCCCGCTTGGTCAACGGTCTTATCCAGCCAGCCCAAGTAATCTTCTCCGCCGGCTATAACCGGTAAGGCTATTATCTCCGGGACTTTATAGGAGTGTAGTTCTCTGATCGTCTTCTCAACCGCCTCCAGTTTATCCTGCCTCGTCTTCGCTATTACCAGAGCCTCAACCGCCTCCTCGATCGCGCCCTGCCACCAGTAGATGCTTTTCACATCCCTAACGATGTTAACGCAGGCGACAAGCCTCTTCTCCAAGAGACCTCTAGCTATCCTCTCAGCCTCTTCAACACTTGAGGTAGTGGTCAGTACGATGACCCACCCTCCCTTCAAATAGATCAGCCCTGGGGGCCGCTCATCAAGTCGCCGGTAATACCATTCATCACTATTTTATAACCCTATTCAATCCACTACTTTTATATTCTCAATAGCTTTATTCTGCCTGGCAAAACCTATGTATATGTTGATTATCCTTATACTCTGGAAAACCTCTTCATCCAGGAAGCAACCCGATTCAACAATACTCCCATCAAAGAGCTCTAGCTTAATCTTCTTAAACCTCTTCTTCCCACTACACTCCTCAATCCACGCCTTCACTGCTAAACCCCACATCGCTAGAGACTCCAGGGTGCGTAGATGGCAATTCTTCCAGCATGTCACATAAGTCTGGACTAGGTCGCTAGGCATATAACACACCCTTGAGACTTAAACTATCGTTGAAGCATAATAAAAAGACAGCTTCATGGTGTGATGTCCCTTAATCCCCTTCTTTATAAACTAACCCAAGTCCATTCAGTGTCTGGAACCGGTGAGTTAGATGGGTGCGGGCTGGAACTGGAATAAAGAGCAGGAGTCTATTGGGGAGAAGTTGAAGAAGTGGTTCAACCCGGATAAGGAGCCTCTTGAGAAGAAGACTATAATGGCGCAATACAGGTTGAAGACCGCTATATCGAGGATAAGCAACTATGTTGAGAAGCTGAACGAGAGGGATAGAGAGCTATTCAACAATGTCGTTGAAGCACTAATGCAGAGGGATGAGAGGAGGGCCAAGATCTACGCTAAGGAAGTAGCTGAGATCAGAAAAGTTGCTAAACAGTTGCTCACCGTCCAGTATGCGCTAGAACACGCTGCGTTAAAGCTCGAGACCTTCCTGATATACGGCGGCGCTGTCAACGAGGTTGGGCCTGTAATAGGCGTCATGAGGCAGGCCCTTGGAATACTCAAGAGCGTTGCGCCGGACATCTGGATCGACCTGCAATACGCTGTGAGAGAGTTGGAGACCGCTATGGGAAGCTCCATCGTGGATGTTTCAACGGACATTGACAGCGGGCTGGACAGCGAGGCAAGGAAGATATTCGAGGAGGCTAGAGTTATAGCTGAGCAGAAAGTGAAGGAGAAGTTTGCCGAGCTACCTAAATCGATTGCTACACCAGAAGCAGAGCAGGGTAAGGCTACTTCCTAAAGTTGAGCCCCAGTTACTTGATTTTTTGACTTAATACACTTATACAGTCTGATACGCTTTTCTGAATAATCCTCCCAGCTACTTTCAGCTCATCGAACTTGCTCCCATACTCGTCTATTGAAGCAGGGTTGAACTTCAGCTCGCCGGCCCTGAACTTGACTGAGACTCCTTCAGGAGATATCTGTATAATGCTTCCCCGGGCTCTTACTATTAGGCTTGAGGAGCCGGCGTCAAATGATATTATTGTCTGCCTAGGTTTAATCTTCAACAGTGTAAACTTACTGTCGTGTAATGTAAGATACGTGTTTTGAGCGAGTACAACGATGTTCTTATCCTCTTCTATCCCACCAACCTTGTTCTTTACCGTGTCGAGGAATTCCTTAAGTCCGTTGAGCGAGCTGTAGAGGCTTGAGGCTATTGAGACTTCTCGGGCATCCAGCTCCTTCGACCTCGACAGCACGTTGGAGTCTATCCGCTGGAGGATAGTGTCCAGGAGTTTAATGGATTGATCGAATAAGCGTTGGATTTGGGACATAGTGTTCACTCTAAGCCACGTAATTACCCGAACAGCTTATAAATCTCATCAACCACGTCTTTGTCAACTCTCTCCACGGGACTACCTCTAGACCTGACCTCGACGACGGGGTTCTCGCTGTAAGCCTCTACTCTCCCAGCTATACTGTACATTACTCCACGGCCGGCCAGAACTTCCTCCACATCCCTTATCTTCCCGGGCGGAACTGATGCAATGAAGCAACCGCTACTGAGGAGTTTAAACGGGTTTAAGCCCATGGCCCCAGCTATCGCGGCCACAGTCTCGTCGACACCTACCACGCTTAGGTCTACTGTAACGTTGACACGGCTAGCGACAGACAACTCTCTCAGAGCCTGAAGAAGCCCGCCTTCCGTCGCATCATGCATTGAGTTCACGAAGGGGGCTATCGAGAGCGCTGTCTTAACAATGCTTATCTCCCTGATAAAGCCCCTAGCCTTCTCGATCACGTCCTCGCCGACACCTCTACGAGCGAGCTCCTCGCGGAAGTCCCAGGCTATGAGGCTCGCGCCCTCGCCTCCAACCCTCCCCACCACCACTATGTAGTCACCGGGCTCAGCCCCGGAGGTCGAGATGAATCTACCTGTCGAGTACCCTATTGCGGTAACCGAGATTATAGGTCTCTGAAGGTAGGGTGTGACCTCAGTATGCCCTCCCACAACAACACCGGAGACCTCGCGGGCCGCCTCCCCCATGTCCCTGAAAATCTCCTCGACATCGCTCATATCCATACCAGGAGGTAGGAGGACGACGGGTAGGAAGAATCTCGGCTGAACCCCCCTCACGGCGATGTCATTAGCGGCCACGTGAATAGCATACCAGCCTATCCTCCACTTGGCTGTCGTGATCGGGTCGCTGTGAACCACCAGGAACCCGTCTTTGAACCTTATAACCGCGGCGTCCTCCCCCTGTTTAGGGCCCACGACTAGATCCACATCTTCCACGGGCATTTCCTCTATAAGCCTGCCCAACACGCTCCACGGGAGTTTTCCCCCAGTCGTCTTCGACAAATCCAACACCATTAATTCTCATCGAAGCCTGAATCTTAATTTCTTAGCGGTAACCCCCAGCCCAATTTTACCAGCGCACTCCCTGCAGACATACGATACAGGCGTCTCCTCTATCAAGCAGTCCTCACAACCAACCCTGCCGCACACCCTGCAGTACCCTATGCCCGGCTTCTCCCCGCAGATCTCGCACATGGTGCTAGAACACACAAGGCACATGTTCTTCTCAGAGTCGAAGTCGTCCTCACATACAAACCTACCGCACACCGGGCACTTCACTACAGCCCGGTTCAAGCCGCATATCTCGCAGACATGATACTCCTCGTTCATTTAATTCAAGCCATATTTGCTTTGGCTTGGAAACTATATTTACAGCCCGGATTTTATGCATCCTAGAAATGGGTGTTGTAGTGGGCCTGAGGATAAAGATCGTTGGATGCCTAGACGTAGTTGTGGAGGATCCCGAGAAGGCGCTTAAGGTGCTTCTCCTGGGGCTCGACTCCTGTCAATCCACCAGGATTTATATTGAGGAAGTAACCCCGCCTGAAGCCTCTCAGGGTGGTTCAACCCCGTAGTATTCTACGATATTGTCCACCAAGACCCTGCCCGCAACCCCCTCCTCTATTACACCCGTTTTAACTAGCCTGGTGAAGACCCTGGCTATTTCCCATGGGTAAGATGAGACTCCAGGCCTCTCATTGTCGTCTATGTAGTCCGACTCGACGAGGATTAGACCTGGGAGGCGGATTATCTCAGGGATCTCCTGTTTTACTGGTACTGAGATGGGGAGGCCGTATTCGACACAGGGTTGAGCTGTATGCTTGCTCGCGTGGTGTACTAAAACCAGTTTTCTCTTCACGCCGACCAATTCTGTAATCTTGCTTAACAAGTGACAGGTGGGCCAGCCCGACTGGTCTAGGTGGAGGTGGACTACGACGTCTAGATCCCTGGCCAGCTCCAGGGCCCTGATCATAATGCTCTCCGCCACGGATATCCTCGCGTACGATGTCCCGTAGTGTTGCCTGCCCACTTCCCCTATACCGTCTATTACGCCCTCCCTGATCTTGGATTCTATCAGCTTCAACACGCGTTCAGCCAGGTCATACACCTCCCTAATCGTCAAACCCATCTTATTGTACTCGTCGACTTCAGCTGGGTGGAAGCCCGCCATGGTCTTCACCTTAATACCCTTATCCCTTAAAGCCCTCGCCTGGGAGGCAAGTATGTTGATCGCCTTCTCGAAAGACTCTAGCGTGGGCTTATCCAAGCCGTAGTGGTATGGTGGTAGACCCACGAGCCCGGCGAACCAGAAGCCCTCCCGCGCGAGCTTTTCCCCGACACGCTCGGCACCCAACCCCTTAACTGGGTTTAGGTGCAGGTGCGCGTCGCTGAACAACACTTCCCTCACCTGGCATTGTGTTAAAATCCTTGTAAAGCGATATTATAGGTAAACGCGCTTAAAACAGGGGTCTACGTTTTTGGGCGAGAAGAAGAGGCCTATCACAATATATTTGGATGAAGACCTGTTTAGAGAGCTGACTAGTTTATCCGAGAAGGAGGGCGCGCCCTCGGTCTCGGATTTTATAGTGAAGATAATCAAGGAAAAAATCAGCGGGGTCGAGAAGCCGGTATTCGATGAAAGCTTGAAATCCAGGATTACTAGGATTGTCCAGGATGAGGTGAACAAGCACCTTCAAGTAGTTGAGATGTTGAGAAGGCAGATCGCGGAGCTTTATGAGAAGGTTGACGCCCTATCCGCTACAATCGAGGAGCTCAAGTCTAAAACCCCTGAAACCACCGAAGCACGTAGAGAGAAAAAGAAGACGGGTATGGAAAGGCTGAAGGAGGAGGGGGTTGTCTTCGAGAGTAACTTGCCGAAGAAGTTGAACAGGGACGCGTTCTTCAACTACTTGAGACGGGAGGGCGCGATCGTAATTGAGACGTCGAAGGAGAGGATCGCTGTCGACCCCGAGTTTTGGAGAGATTTTGAGGTCAAACTCTTCGAGAAGGCTAACACTAACAACGAGGAGGATCTGAAGAAGATTTTAGGGGATAAAGGTTTTATGCTTTTCACTAAACTACGTGATGATAACCAGGTCATATTCGATTCGTCATCCAGGAAGTGGAGGAATCTTATAAACGTAGTGGGGTAGCGTAGTTGTCGCAGAGGATGAACGGTCTTGTCGGGTGGCTTTCTAAGAACATCAACATTGACAAGACTACGAAGTCGATCTCCATTGGAAGATACTATGCTGTAGATGGGTTTTCGCCTAAACCCATTCGGGTTGTAACGCACATACATAGCGACCACTTAATGGGGCTTAAAGACAGTTTGAGGTTCTCCAGCTTTATAGTGGGGACACCTCTAACCCTCGACCTCATAGAAGAGATAGCATTACAGGATAGCGAGTCACGCGACCTGTTTAAGGCAAAGAAAAAGCCGTTGAACTACGGTGAGAAGCTAGAGTTCTACGACTCCACACTCACGCTATTGGAGAACGACCATACGTTTGGGGCATGCCAGGTCATGATAGAGGTTGACGGTGTTAGAGTGGGTTATACAGGTGACATAAAACTAGGGGGTAAAACAAGGATCATGAAGGATCTAGACGTGTTGATAATAGAATCAACGTACGGGTCGCCAAGGTATAGGAGGCCTTTCAAGCAGAGTGTCCACGAAATACTCCTTGACACTGTAAGGTATGGATTAAGAAAGTATGGTGTAGTCCACATCTACGGTTACCACGGGAAGCTACAGGAGGTCATGGTCTACCTTAGAAGCAATGGCATTGACGTCCCGTTCCTAATGTCGGAGAACGTTTTCCGCGCTACTAGGATCCTTGAGAAACACCATATCCTGATCGGCAACTTCTACAGGGAAAGGGAGAAAAATAGCTTCGAGCAATATGTGCTGTTTAAACATTTCAACCAGGCGAAATATCGTAGGATCGACGGCAGCGTCCTAAACATAATTCTAAGTGGATGGGAGTTCGAGAATCCTGGTAGGAGGGTTGATGAGCACACTTGGTTGATCGCTCTAAGCGACCACGCCGATTTCGATGACCTGATCACCTACGTTGAAAAATCTAGTCCACAGATCGTCGTCATAGATGCGTCGAGGGATGGCGAGCCTTTTGAGCTAGCTGAAGAGCTCGTGAGGAGGGGTTTCATCGCGTTCGTCCTTCCACCTAAAGGTGATGGGAACCATGCTGGCTTTAGTTAGGCACCACATGATCGGTTCTCTTCTGATGGGGCCCGGGGGCTCGGAATACGTCTCGCTGGAGACGGCTATCGCGTTGAAGAAAGCTGGTTTCGAAGTCTACCTGGACTCGCTTGGTGTGAGGACTTTTGACAAACTTGTATCGTTGAGCGAATTCTATGGTTTAAGCTACGAAGAAATCTCAGATATAGGCCTAGGCTACCCTGATGAGAAGGTAGATATTGTGATCAACACAAGCGGGGACGTGCTCTCCGGTAGAAGCCAGGTGGTCTACCTCCACTACCCCTCCTTCCTCGAGGTCAACACCTACTATCCTGCTGTGAAGGGGTTCGCCAGAGCTTTGGGCAACTTGTACTCTCTACTCAACAGTCTGTTCTTCCCCCTCTACATCAAATACACAAGGGTTTTCATAGCAAACTCCAGTTTGACGGCATGGTTCTTCAATAAAGTTTACGGTGTAGAGCCGGTTATAGTGTATCCTCCCGTGAACCTAGATGATATAATCGGTGAAGAGCCTCTGGGCTTTAAGGATAGGGATCCCAGGATATTGATCATATCAAGGTTTTCCCCCGAGAAGAATTTGGAGAAAGCTGTCTCAATAGGAAAAATAGTTAAAGAACGCAAGCTGAACATGGAGATAGTGATAGCCGGCTCATTCTCAGAGATGAATGGATGGTATTTGAAGAAGATTATCAATGAAATCGAGGAGAACAACCTAGGTGACATTGTAACATTGAGGCTAAACATCTCGAGGAAAGAGCTTGTAAAGCTATACAAGACATCCCTCCTCTACGTGCATCTCACACCAATGGAGCACTTCGGGATCTCAATTGTCGAGTCCATGGCCGCGGGGACGCCCACAATAATCCCGAGGAACAGTGGGGCGTGGATCGACATAGTTGGCGGAAACCCTGAGATAAGCCTGCCATACTCCGACTTGAATGAACTAATAGAACACGTCGTGAGGATTACGAAGGATGAAGAGTTGTGGAGGAAAATAAGCTTTAACGCAAGGCTTAAGAGCCTGAGCTTCAGCAGGTACAGGTATCACGAGGAGATATCGAATATAGTGAGGAAACTAGTCTAGAGGCTTGGACACACCGACGGGTTTTCTCAGGCAGGTGCGCTGAAATTATTAAGCAGGACACCTATACAATATAGTTGTGATGAGAGATCGCGGGTCTTAGTGGCCGGAATGCTGAAAAAGAGTCGAGCTGAGAATCATTTTTTCTTAGCTCTCTCAATGGCGTCCCTAATTCTCTTCAAGGCTTCTTCTCTGCTCTTCCAGGCTAAAACCTTCACCCATTTACCTTTCTCAAGCTCTTTATAGTGCTGGAAGAAGTGGGCTATCCTCTGCTTCACGATATCCGGGAGGTCTGTGATGTCCTTTATATTCTCGAATCTAGCGTCGATCTTCTCGTAGGGTACGGCGACTATCTTCAGATCCCTACCCTTCTCATCCTCTGTCTCCAGAGCCCCTATGGGTCGAACCTTAATAACAGAGCCCGGTATCAAGGGGTCCTGCATGTATATTAGAACGTCTACAGGGTCGCCGTCTTCTTCCAGGGTTCCCGGTATGAAACCGTAGTTGAACGGGTAGACCATGGATGTGAACAGTATTCTGTCGACTTGGAGCACGCCTGTCTCTTTGTCTATCTCGTATTTCACGCCAGTATTCATCGGTATTTCAACCACAACATTGACAACCTCAGGTGCCTTATCGCCTGGGCCTATCTTATCGTATATACCCACAGCAGCTCACCAGACTCAACAGTAGCCTGGACGGGAGACTTAAATCTAACGGCGCCCTTAGCTACTGAGCCTTATCAGGATGCTCGCGGGGACGCCGTCACGTAGTACTACAGTGATTTTTGCCTCTATATCGAGGTTTGCAAGCGGCTCAAGGCTTTTCCTTATCGACTGCAGAACCTGGATGTTCTTGTTCAGCCTCTCAACCGCTTCTTCAATGACCTTACTTTCCTCTTCGGCGGAGGGGTCTATTATCAGCTTTGAGTCCTTCAAGTCTATCACTGTTGATTTCTTGGTCTCGCCTACCCCTAGTGTCTTCAAGAGGTCTTTCAACTTCTTCTCCTGCTCCGATCTAACCCTGACGTCTTCAAGTCTCCTTAAAAACTCCGCTAGTAGGGCTCTGTAACTGTTAACTTCCTCATCAATAAACTTCACTAACTCCCCTATGGATTTGAATTCTCTCACAACCATGGACATGTGTACACCACTAAACTATATTTCTAGAGCCGAAAGTTAAAAATGTTGATTAGACTCCTAAACCCTTCAGCAACGATGGTATATCGCTAACCTTCCTCGCGACCGGTATGCCGCTCTCCGTCAATGCCTTAACCTTTGATTCATAGTCACCTAGACCCATCGAGATTATAGCTCCAGCGTGCCCCATCCTCTTCTCTCTGGGGGCCGATCTGCCGGCTATATAGGCTACGACGGGCTTCTTCTCGGCAAGACCAGAGTAGTATTTGGCGAACCTCTCCTCCAGGTCTCCACCTATCTCCCCCACCAACACTACATACCTTGTCTTCGGGTCTTCGAGGAACATATTGTATACTTCAATGAAGTCCAGCCCTGTCACGGGGTCACCCCCGATCCCGATTGCGACTGAGACGCCTAGCCCCGATCTACTTAACTGCCAGGCGACTTCATATGAGAGAGTGCCGCTCCTCGACATGACGGCCACTACACCCGGCTTATAGTAGTTTGCCGGCATTATGCCAAGCTTGGTTTCCCCTGGTACAATGAGGCCCGGGGTGTTGGGGCCCACTATCGTCACGCCTTTCAACTTCGCGTAGTGGACAATCCTCAGCTCCTCTAATAGAGGAATGCCTTCGGTGACCACAACGATCAGCTTGATATCGTTCTCAACAGCCTCTAACACAGCATCATAGGCTGCTCTAGCTGGGACGAACACTACTGAAGCGTCCACTCCCCCGGTCTCCCTCAAAGCCTCTCTAACAGTGTTGAAGACCCTAACCCCGTGAACCGTGGAGCCGCCCTTGCCGGGCGTGACGCCGGCGACTATCCTCGTACCATACTCCAACATGAGCTTTGTGTGGAAGCTACCCTCTTTCCCAGTTATCCCCTGGACGAGAACCCTCGTATTCTTCCCAGCTATCAAACCCCACCACCCCGTGAGATCTCAACTGCCCTGCGAACCGCTTCGTCCACATCCTCATAGACCAATAGCCCTGCCTCCCTAAGGATTCTAACACCCTCCTCCTGGTTTGTGCCCATAAGCCTAACGACCACAGGTTTCTTTGAACCCGTCTCCTCGATCGCTTGCTTAACACCCAAGGCTACTTCATCACACCTGGTCATACCCCCGAAGATGTTAACCAGCACAACCCTTACGCGGGGGTTCTCGAGTAGGAGTCTAACAGCCTCCTTAACCCTGTCCCTCGAGGCCCCTCCGCCTGACCACACGTCGAGGAAGTTAGCCGGCTTCCCGCCATAGTACTCTATTAGATCCATTGTGGCCATAGTCAACCCGGCTCCGTTGCCTATCACCCCGATGTAGCCATCAAGGGACACGTAGGTGAAGCCTTTCTCCCTAGCACTCCTCTCCTCACTCGTCAACTCCCTGTATTTCAATTTTTCTAGATCAGGGTGCCTGAACAAGCTGTTGTCGTCGACCAGTATCTTAGCGTCGAGTGCTATGAGAGAGCCGGAGCAGTCTACCGCGAGTGGATTTATCTCGACGAGCTCGGCGTCGTAGTCCACCATAATCCTGTAGAGGCCGGCCAGGATCCTCTCAACCTCGCCCCAAGCCTCAGCCGGTAGACCTATGAAAGACGCTATAGTCCTCGCAATATAAGGCGAGAAGCCAATGTACGGGTTGGTGTTCAACTTAACTAATGACTCAGGGTTCTTCCTCGCTAACTCCTCGATTTCAACGCCCCCGATCTTCGACGCAATGTAGACCAGAGATCTAGACGCCCTGTCGACCGTGAGGGATAAATAGAGCTCGCGGGACACGCAGACCTTCTTCTCCACTAGGAGGAGTTCAACCCTGGAGCCCTTGATTTCCTTAGAGAGCATCTCGCCGGCGAGACGGTAGGCTTCATCAGGGCTCTCAGCAAACTTCACACCACCCGCCAACCCTCTACCACCAACAGGCACCTGCGCTTTTATCACCGAAGAACCTAGCTTGGCGACTGCCTCCCTAGCCTCCTGGGGCGTTCTGCAAACCACGCCCTCGGGTGTTCTAATACCGTATCTTCTGAAGATCTCTTTAGCCTCATACTCTAGAAGCCTCATTCCACCGCGCACCCGTAGTGTTGGTGATAAGCTTACACGATAAAAAAGTATGTTTTAGTCAACACAATATTAATTCATACTTGTTCACTATTTTGTTTACAACAATAGCCTTCGACTCGTCTCCAATAAACACCACCTTGCTGAACCTCCTCTTCAACTCGTCAGCTACCCCCTTAACCTTGAGCTCATACTCTTTGGGTATCCCCTTTGATCCCAGCAACCAGGTTAGAGATACCACTTCTACCTCCATAGAGCTGGGCTTGAACCCCTCTTTAATCCAGCTGGCAAGCTTCACTAAACAACCCGCGTCCCGCTCCACAGGCTCACTGAGAATCTTTATCACCGCGTCAACGAGCTCAGGGTCTTTAACCCAGTGATCGGACAACTCCGCAGTCAACATGTCTAGCTGAGAGGCGTGTTCAATGTACTTGTCCCGCAACTCCTCCGCTCCCTTGCTAATAGCATCCCTCAAGACTCTCATAGAGCTAGCCAGGTTGTTGATGCGGTCTACAATTGAAACCAGTCTGCATAAATCAATTAAATCGACCGTTTTCTCCAGCGAGCAAAACACTTTCAAGCACTTCACAGTATCCTCAAGAGTGTCGTCTATAACCACATACACGTGGCGGTTCACCCTCTGAAGCCTCCTTAACGATTCTTTCAACGCGTGGAGAAGCTTCTTCTCAGGGTCAACTAGAAAAAGAGGCAGAGTAGCTAGTGCTACACCCTCATCCCTGCTCAAAGCCTCTATGATCTCCTCAACACAAGGGTCTCTCCCGCTCAAATCAACTCTCCTAGCCTAGCCTCATCAAACTTGCCGAGATCCTCTACGTAGGTTTTCTCTAGCTGCTTATTAAACAAGTTTCTATCCCAGCACAGGATGCTCCCCTTACAGAAGGTCTTGAAAGTACCTGCCGCGAGACCGTGCAACAAGGCCTTCAACGGGTCGCGGCTGTCAAGGTAGGCGGCGTTGAAGAATGCGGCAAAGGCGTCACCTGCCCCTGTGGCATTCACTGGTTTCCTAACAGGGTCGGAGAACCCTCTCAAAGCCCTCCCACCACCCGTGAGAACTACAGCGCCCTCCCCGCCTTTCTTCACCACGACGAGGTCCGCACCTCTCTTCAAAATCTGTGCCAAACCTGCTGGTCTAAGCGTTCTCGCTTCAGGCTTATTCAAGTAGATTATATTGACATAGCGGGCTGCTTTGACCACGTTTTCAGGTTCCTCAAGTGCGTAGAGGCCTGGGTCGTAGGATAAGATCGTACCATACGTCTTAGCCACCACGCCTAACTCCTCCACAAGCCCGGGGGCGACGGAGGCCAGGTGTATAACGTTCGCGTCCTTAATCAACTGCCTCGGTATGTCTCCAAGCGTGAGAAACTCGTTAGCACCACGGTACTTGATCATGGATCTCTCACCTCCACTGGAGACGAAAACCGCGACGACACCGGGTAGCTCGTCGACGAGCTTAATGTACCTCACGTCAACCCCTATGGCCTTAATCTCCTCGATGAGCTTCTGGGATAGTGCGTGAGTGGAGGTTGAAGCCACTAGATACGCGTAGTGCCCGTAGTAAGTTGCCGCCACAGCGTAGTTTAAAGCCGCCCCTCCAGGGCTTATATTGAACTCTCTCGCGTAGACAGACTCATCTTTTCCAGGCATTTTGTCGATGTAAAAAACCATGTCTACGTTGATATTCCCGACACTAACGTGGACGGGTTTTTGGCTATTAAGCTCTCTTCCTCTTCTCAAACCACTCCCCGATCACGGATGGTGTAATACCCGGCCTACCCTTCTTCAATGCGGCGTCGTCCCATTCGCTTAGAATCTTAACCGCCTCGTTCGCAACCCTTATAGCGTCTTCCACCCCGGCATCAACCACGAACTCCTCTGTCTCCCTGTTCGCTATCGCCGCGCAGACGGCGCCAGCCCTCAGCCCGTAGATGTTAGCCAAGGTGAATATTGTAGCGGCCTCCATCTCGAAGTTCAGGACTCGGATAGACCTGAGAAACTCTATTAAACCCTTCTGGAAGGGGGGCAGATACCCCTTGAAACCGGGCCTCTCCTGCCCCACGTAGAAACTATCGCTACTAGCCGTTAACCCAACGTGGTATCTCACACCTAGCTCCTCCGCGGCCTCGATTAAAGCCAATACGACATCATAGGAGGCTACAGCAGGGTACTCTGGTATAACATAGTGCCTGCTCGTCCCATCCATCCTCACAGCGCCGGTTGATATCACGAGGTCGCCTAATTTGATCTCCCTCGTCAAAGCCCCCGTAGTCCCGACTCTTATAAATGTGTCTGCACCAACCCTGGCTAGCTCCTCGACAGCTATTGCCGTAGCAGGCCCGCCGATCCCCGTGCTAGTGGCGCTTATGAAAACACCCTTGTAGTAGCCGCTGTACGTAACGTACTCGCGGTGGGAGGCGACCTGCCAGCTTCTATCCCAGTACCTAGCTATCCGGGGCACTCTCTCAGGGTCGCCTGGAAGGAGGACATACCTGGAGACATCGCCTGGTTTAACAGCGAGGTGGTAGACCCTGCCTTCAGCGCTGACAGGCTGACTAGCCGACTTCAACTTCTCTTCAACCAACTCGGCCGACCTCTAATATGGAAACCTCGAGGGTGCTTAAATCCACTATAGCGAATGTGGCTTTATTAGTTAAATACCCGCAGGCCTCCCCGGGGTTTAGGATAAGCCTGCCGCCGGTTTTCTCGACCAACGGCCTATGGGTGTGGCCGAACATGACGGCATCTACATCCAGGCTCCTAGCAAGGTTTCTGGCAAGCGACTCGGTCTCAGAGACACTCCCATACCCGTGGAGGAGGGCAATCCGCCTACCCGATAATTCAATGGTCTTTACCCCACTATACAGCTCCCAACCAGCTTCGGCGAAAAGCTTGGTTAACTGGAGTATGTCGCCGTCGTTGTTGCCTAAAATGCCTATTACCCTAGCATTTTTTAATTCTTCGCGCATCAGCCTTACAGTAAAAGGTGATATAAAGTCGCCTAGATGTATGACAGTTTTTACGCCTAACTCATTGAATTCCCCGAGAATCTTCCTCAAGTTAGGCAAATTATCATGAGTATCGCTGAGAACCCCTATGATCAAACCGGGCACCAGGAAACCTCTTTGATTATAGGGGAAAAATCACTCTATTTTGATGGAATACCCTTTCTTCTCGGACTTTGTCTTCTTGAGTTTAACTTCCAAGATGCCGTTCTTGTATGAGGCTTTCGCCGACTGAGGGTCAACTTCGGAGGGTAGTTCGACCTCTTTGTAGTACTTCCTATTAGTATCGCTTGCCTTGATGATAAGAGTCCTCTTGTCCTCCCCAACCTCAACGTTGATCTTCTCCTTGTCGACACCCGGCAGCTCACAGACAACGGTTATCTCTTCATCACCCTCTATTACGTCTACAAGCGGTTCTCTCTCCTCTGTTATGACGGGTCTTCCTCTCACACGTCTAACGTTGCCGAATTCTTCGAAGACAGGCCTACCATCTGGCCCAATCGTCAGCCTAAACCCGTATACGTATGGCCCGTAGACTTTAACTCCTCTTCTCTCAAGCTCCTTCTCGTCTATGGGCACCCTCTCGAACTCCCTGAACATCCTCTCCATGTCCTCAAGCATATCGTTGATCATGTCCTCGATGTACCTAAACGGGTCTATGAAGGACCTCCGCCTCCTACGCCAGTAATCCCACTCGTCGCTCATGTCTACCACCACTATATAGATATGATGCTAGAGACCTTTATACCTAAGCATGGTTGAACGAATATATTATAAGCGTGGACACCAATATGGCTTGAAGGGGGTTGCTTTGAAGATCCTTACGAGGGAACTGAAGATTTCTACGTCAAGTAGGTTTCAGCTAATCGATATCACTGAGAGCGTTGAAAAAATTGTGGAAGAGAGCGGCGTTCGGAACGGCCTTGTCCTCGTTTTCGCCCCTCACGCCACAGCGTCGATCGTTTTAAACGAGCATGAGAGCGGGTTAATGGAGGATATGATACAGAAGCTCGTCGAATTCACAGAGCCCGGTAGCAGTAAGTGGAGGCATAATGCTATAGACGATAACGCCCACGCCCACCTAGGCTCAGCGTTCTTCGGTCAGGAGAGAGTGCTACCGGTTGTAGACGGTAGGGTTGTCAGAGGGACATGGCAGAACATATTCCTGGTGGAGATGGATGGCCCACGTAGGAGTAGAAGCGTTATCGTGACTGTTATGGGTGAGTAATGTTGAGGCTGTACGTGGCGTCCCCAGAGGAGATTTCAGCGGGGGAGATCACAGATATATACTTTGTTAGGAGCAAGCAGATACTTGAAGCCAAAAAGCTAGAGAAGAAGGTCAGGGTAGAGCTCCACGTTGTTAAACTACCTAGAGGCTACGAGTGGGCGGTGTTTACAGGGCTTGAAGAGGCCCTCTGGCTCCTCAAGGACAAGCCTGTGACAGTCTACAGCCTGCCTGAGGGCACTCTCTTCAAAGCAGGCGAGCCCCTGATGATTATTGAAGGCTACCTCCACGATCTAATCTTGTACGAGACGGCTCTACTCGGTATCCTAAGACACTACACCAGCATATCGAGCAAGGCGGCTAGGCTGAAAAGGCTGGCCATGGACAAGACCCTCCTATTCTTCGGCCTGAGGGCAGCCCACCCAGCTATCGCGCCAATGATGGATAGAGCCGCATACATAGGGGGCTTCGATGCGGTGTCGGGGGCTATGAGCAAGAAATACCTCGGGGTCGAGCCCCAGGGGACGATGCCCCACGCCCTCATTATAGCATTCGGCGACCAGAAAGCCGCCTGGAGAGCCTTCGATGAAGTAGTGGATAGTAGAGTACCCAGGATCATGCTTGTAGACACATTCTACGATGAGAGAATGGAGGCTCTCGAGGCAGCTAAACTACTGGGGGAGAGGTTATCGGGTGTTAGGCTTGATACGCCGAGCTCGAGGAGAGGCAACATGAGGGCTATTGTAGAGGAGGTTAGGTGGACGCTCGACATACACGGCTTCAAACACGTTAAGATAGTTGTAAGCGGCGGCATAGATGAGAAGGAGATCGTGGCTTTAAGAGACATAGTGGATGCTTTCGGCATAGGAACCAGCGTCGCTTCACCTCCAAACGTAGATATCAGCGCCGATATTGTCGAGGTTTACGAGGGCGGTTCGTGGAGGCCGGTGGCTAAGAGAGGGAAGTTCCCGGGGGCTAAACAGCTGTACAGGAAGAGGCCTGGGTTGAACGATGTTGTAACGTTATTTGAGTCTAGCGACAAGCCTGAAGGCTACACGCCGATGCTCAAGAAGTATATTGAGAACGGTAGGCTCCTCGTAGAGAAACTCCCGTCGCCGCAGGAGATCAGGGCTTACGTGCTCGAGCAATTGAAAGAAGTGCCGGAGCCCTCTATCAATCCATAGTCTACAGCTTGTTTTGCTTCCACGTCTGTAAAAGAGGCGGTCTTTTCCCTTTCCTGAAGGGCTATGGCTTTCAGTTGTAGGAGCCTGGAAGCGATTACTTCACATCTCTCAGAATGAACCGGATTACCTCGCTGAGATTCCTAAATTCCATGAAGAGGCCGGACGGCGTCTTCCACGGGAAGTCCCAGAGCGAGGAGAAGGATATCTTGAAGAGCTCAACGCTAGGCGGGAGCCTCTTACTCATAACGTACAGGTTCTGGGCCTTATCGTCAACGTAGACTATCCTCGTGGGCCGGTGCTTTTCAATTAAGAGTTGGATAGCATCATGCCTTGTCGGGGCGTCTTCTCCTACGACGATTATTTCGTCGAAGAACCCTGCTAGCCCGTCGTATTCTAATCTCTCTCTTTTCAAACCGTATATATCGTCCCTGTAGCCTACATGTGCTATCAACATATTTTTACTCCTGGCTAGTTTAAGGGCCTCGACCACGCCTGGTAAAACCACTGTCTCCTCTATCCTTCTCTCCCAGTATCTGGTTATCAGCTCGTCGAACTTCTCCTCTGTTAAACCCGGGATGAATTTAAACCACCAGTCTTCTCTCATCAAGCCTATGCCTTCACTCAAATACTCCATGTAAAGCAGGAAGTCGGCTTCCTCTTTCGAGACACCCATCAACTCCCTTAGATCTCTCCTGTAGAAGTCCGCTATACCCCTGTAACTGTCGACCAACACACCGTCATAGTCTAAAGCCAGAATGATAATCCCTGAGTTCATGGCGGTCACGCTTGCTTCACACCATCGTATTAGACCATTATTATTTAAGGCTTAGAAACGGTTGCTACGCAGTTGTAGTGGGAAACTACCATGAGTACCACATGATTTTATCATACATTAAGTATTGTCCATCGAGAACACCCTCTGTTTGGAGGGATCGTAGTGGTTTCCTAGAGAGGGTTGTCTCCAAATACGATGCGAGCGAGGTCAGGAAGACCTCTCTAAAGCAGGCGTATATTCCTTTCTACGATTCGAATATACCTTACGTCGCATCCAGCGATGTAGTTGAGATCTACAACCCTGTTAAGAGAGCCGGGGAGATCATCATGAGGGTTAATGATGAGCTGGAGGCTACCGCACTGGGTATGATAGGCACCCTACTGGAAGCAGTAAAGCCCCTCACTATTGGTGTCACGGGCTCACTCCTACCCTCAATCCACAACCCGAAGGTCAGCGATATCGACTTGATACTTTACGGGTGGGACAGCTCCCCCTCTGCTATAGAGTTCGTCTCGGAGAACAAAGACTTGTTCCCCGGTTTCACGGGGGGAAGGCTTGAGGCTTGGGCTGAAGCAAACGCCTCGGCGACAGGTTTGACTAGACGGGAAGTTATGAAGTTCTACAGGACGTACCGTAGAGGCGTCTACTCGGGGAGGGAGTATTCAATAATGTATAGCTCGGGCCTCCCCAGCAGTTTACTTAACAAGCCCTACTACAAAACCCTCGGCGTGTCAACCATTCAAACAGAGTTCGAGGGGGGTGTCCACGCGTTAGACTACCCGGCTAGGGGATTGGTCTCGGGTTGGAGGCTCCTGGAAGGGGTTCAACCCCCAATGGATATATGCGAGGTACTCTCCTTTGAAGCCCTCTACATCCCGTTGTTCTATGAAGGGGGCAGAGCGATTGTAAAAGGGTTGCTACAATGTAGCGTTGCAGAGGGGTGTTGCAGAATATTGGTAGGAGGGTACGAGTACAAGGGTTTCGCTAAATGGGCTGAGTGAATTGAGGATGATCATAGCACACGGCTTCAAGGGTCTCCCCCACACCGCACGAGACATATGCCTGGAGGCGATTAGAGTTGAAGCCGATGTAGTACACCTTGGGGGCGATGTCAAGAGTCCGAGGATAATAGAATACTTGGCGAGGGCCTGCGGGTTGAAGGTTCTGGGTTTCACGGGGCGGCTTGACAGCGGGCTTATTGTAAAAGCCTTGAAAGACTCCGGGGGTTACGTTGAGTCGACTCTCATAGAGTTCAAAGGCATAAGCGTGCTCAGCATCGGCTACAACCTTCAGCAGGAGAGGGTGAAAGGGGTGGAGAGGGCGGACCTGATCATAACCTACTTCAGCCCTATGGGGCTTAGAGTAGAGGGGGAAGATGCTCCTGGGAGCCCTATCATAGACTACCTCATCGAAAAGTGTAAACCACAGTATGTTATTGTGACGAGTTGCAGAACCACTTCTATTAGCGGTAGAATAATCTGCCTGGGCGAGGTAAGTCTAGGCTACTACGTCATCGCTGACTTGGAGAAAGGCCGCCTGAACATAACCGCCCGGAGGATCATGGAGTATTTGCCTAGTTAAATAAAGTTATATATACCTCTATGGATAGGTGAAGCATGAAATGTAATAGCGAGGTGCTTACGGTTTGAGCTTGAGCAGGCTCTTCAACCCCAGAAGCATAGCTGTAATAGGGGCAAGCAGGAACCCAGATAAAATCGGGCACGTCATACTGAGAAACCTAGTCGAATACGGCTACAAGGGCAAGATATACCCTGTCAACCCATCCGCGAATGAAATATTGGGTTTGAAAGCATACAAGAGCGTCCTGGAGATCGACGATGAAGTCGATGTAGCGATCATAGCGATACCCGCAGACAAGGTTCTAGAGGCTGCGGAGGAGTGCGGGAGGAAGGGTGTTAAATTCCTAGTCGTTATCACATCCGGCTTCTCAGAGGCTGGGAACGAGGAGGGTGAGAAGAAGCTGGTTGAAGTAGCTAGGAAGTACGGTATGAGGGTGCTGGGGCCTAACATATTTGGTTACGCGTACACGCCCAGCAGGATCAACGCCACGTTCGGGACGAAGGACATTGCGGTGGGAGGAATATCATTCTTGACGCAGAGCGGTGCCCTCGGGATCGCCCTAATGGGCTGGACGCTCATGGAGGAGCTGGGGATGGCTGCGCTTGTCAGCCTAGGCAACATGAGCGACCTTGATGCAACCGAGATATCGGATTACTTAGCAGACGATGAGAACACCAAGGTTATAACCATCTACTTGGAGGGGCTGAAGCCAGGTACCGGGAAGGCTTTTATTGAAAAAATGAGGAGGGTTGTGGCGAGGAAGCCCGTGATAGTTATTAAAGCGGGTAAATCCACAAGAGGGTCGATGGCCGCGGCAAGCCACACTGGGAGTCTAGCCGGGAGTAGTAGGATCTATGAGGCGGCTTTCAAGCAAGCCGGCGTGCTAGAGGCGAGCACTGTCGAGGAGATGTTCGACTGGGCTAGGGCGTTCTCCCTACTCGAGATCCCGAGGGGGGATAAAACCGTCATCCTAACCAACGGCGGTGGTGTCGGCGTTCTGGCCACGGACGCGGCTGAAAAATACAATATACCCCTAATCGACCCCAGCAACGAGCTGAAGAATAAGCTTAGGAAAGTGATGCCGTGGTATGGGAGCGTGAGGAACCCGATAGACTTGACGGGTGGGGCCCTCGTCGACAACTATGTTAAAGCGCTCGAAATACTAGAGGAGTCGGATGAAGTCGACAACATCATCCTACTCTACTGCAGGACAGCTGTCTTAGACCCAATAGAGCTAGCTAAGACCCTCGCCGAGTTTAAAAAGAAGCTATCGAAGCCTATAGTCGCCGGTTTCGTCGGGGGCGCTGACGTACGGGAGGCTATAAGAATACTTAATAAGAATGGGATACCCACCTACCCGAGCCCCGAGAGAGCTGTCAGTAGCCTGGCAGCGATGCTAGAGTACAGGAGGATAAGAAGCAGGCTCGGGGGAGTCGCTTAGTCTTAAGCTGGTCGGATGGAGCGATACTTAAGACGACTCCTCGAGGCAACAGCTCAAGTCCACAGGTAACTCGAGGCTTCCGGCGACAACACTCCTCGAGGCGGGTTCCAGGAATATGTTGACCGCTTTGAACACGACGTTAGACCTGTAGGCTTCGACAACTGCTTTGCAGATTTTTTTGTCGACCCCGCAGTAGAACCTGAAACCAGTTGCCAACGGTATCCCCGCGATGAAGACAACCACTGCTCTCAGACCGCTTGAAGCCGCGTGCGCAAGTGCTAGTAACTGGCGCGCCCCACGGCTGGTGGGGGCATCAGGGTAGCCAGCTATCCTACCTCCGAGATCCATGACAGCGCTCTTTAATTCAACCAGGGTCTCAACACCCCGGCATTCTACCAGGTAATCTATCACGCTATCCCCCAGCCTAACGTTCCTCTTAGCGAGCCGGCACCCATCCAGCCAGGGTATTAGACCCCTCTCGACAAGCAACTCAAAACCCTTCTCCTGCAACCTCGTGTTGATTAGAGCGGCGTATAGGCCCTCTTCGACGCCAATAAGCTTAAGCCCTAGCCTACCACTCTCCGCGGGTATACAATACCCTTTCCTACCTTTCACAAGGTAGTCCTGTAGCCTCCCAGTGTTCCCCAGGTGGACTTCTCTCTCCACTCCGTCCACGAGAACCCTAACAGTGAACCTCGACTCCCTCCGGATAATAAGACAGCTTGTCAGCTCCCCTAATTCCATCAGCTGTATCAATGTACCACCGTTTAGGCATCGTAGTAATTCCGTGCTAACGAGCATCCGCGCCAAGCATTACTTTATTTTACTCCCTGGGGCAACGGGCTTCTCCACAGTCAGTAAGACAGGTGGGTTTGTGTCTGTTGCGAGGAGCATGCCCTGGCTCTCTAATCCGAAGATTTTTCTCGGTTTAAGGTTTGCTACAACCACCACGTGCTTATTCAAAAACTCCTCGGGTTTAAAGTATTCAGCTAGCCCCGCGATTATCTGCCTTTCCCCCAGCTCACCTAGGTCGACTATCAACTTAACTAGTTTCCTACTACCCTGAACCCTCTCAGCGTGTTTGACTACCCCGACCCTCAGATCCAGTTTAGCGAATTCATCGTATTCGACAATACCGCTCAAGCCTGGCACCAGGAGAAGATATACGGTAAGCGTTAAAATATTCTCCCTCAAGCGATGCTAACGTAGTTCAGTCATCTTCTCGATCCTATCCACGAAATCCCCTAGACCTTTCTCCCTTGCCATCTCGGCAAAAATTTCGATAGGCTTCTTCTTAAGCAATCCTTCGCGTTGCCTAACATCATTTAAGACCTCCTCGTCTACGGAGCGAGGGAGATATTTGCTGGCCACCTCGTACAGCCTGTTCAACATCAGTTTACCGTACAGGAGTATCTCGTTAGCTTTCTCAACCAGCAAACCGATATCCCTGGTCTCAAGGATGTTAGTAGCGTCCCCTATGAAAGTGCTGAACCTTACGCCTGTCGTCAACTCTATTATCACCCCCTTATACTTGTTCAAGCTCAGTATCCCGCTATGCTTGTAGCCTGACATCCTCGCTACCTTAAGCAAGTAAGTTGCTGTCCGAATATTCCTCGCAGACAAGTGTACTATGGGGCCCGTTGCGTTAAGCCACAGCCTCCTCACAACCGGTTTCTTGAGCAAGAGGGCTAGCTCGCCTGGTTTCACAGGGACGTGGGTTTTCAACACTATACTACCCTCATCTCTACTCCACGGGTAGACTGAGTCGCTCACCACTATTCTACCGCTACAGCTACTCAAGGTGTAGACATCTCTATCAAGGTTGAACAAGATGAGGACTGGCAGGAGGTCTTTATCTAGATACCCTATCTCCAAATCCTCCCACAACCTAGACCATAACCGTCTCTTAAACATCAACCACGATTTTTCGTCCACAACCAACTTGATCACTTTATTTAAAAACTCAATTCTTGTTTAAGGATATTAATTAAACCCGTGGTGTCCTCTTGATAGGGATAGTCTACAGCCTGGTTGACCCTGCGGGGAGAGGAGCCGCTAGAATACTCGCTGAAAACGGCTTCTCACCATCGAATTGCGGTGGGGTGGAGTGCTGGTCGAGACCAGGTGTACTTCTAGCAGGGTTTAGGGAGGATGTAATAGAGTTCGACTTCTTGGATAACCTCCTGCGCGATGTAGAATACTACGTGGTTCTATCGAGGCACACCTCCCAGGCGGGGGTGAAAAGCTATACTGTCCACCACACAGGCAACTTCGGTAGAGAGGCGTTGTATGGCGGTAAACCCGGTGAGCTGGGGATAGCGAACCCGAGGGTAGCGTTCACCCTGCTGAAAGAGCTTGTGAGGCAGGCGGAAGCCAAGGGGAGGCTAGGGGAATTCAAGGTGAGCTACGAGGCAACACACCACGGGCCTACTAGTCTAAGCAAGCCAATTACCTTTATAGAGATCGGTAGTTCGATGAGCGAGTGGGTTGACGATGTAAACCACCGGGTCTTAGCTGAGAGTGTCCTCCATCTAATCAACGAGGGTGTTTCAGACTGTAAACCCGCGATAGGTGTTGGTGGAGGCCATTATCCATGGAAGCTTACAGAATACGCGCTTAGAGAGAATGTCTGCTTCGGGCATATAATCCCGAAGTACGCGCTCGACCTATTAGACCAGGGTACCCTCAGACAAATGGTTGAGAGAACATATGGCGGTGTTGAATTGATTGTCGTCGAGAAGAAGGGTACAAGGATCGAGCACAGAGAGATAATCGAGGAGTTTGCCAGGGAGAACGGGCTAGCCGTCCGCTACATTTAGAAACGGTTTTCTAAAGCCACCACTGCTAAAACTAGACCGGGGGCAGCTTAACGGGTATATCCTCGAACTGCGTTCTCGCAAGTTTCTTCCACACCAGCCTCAGCGTCACCCCTTCAGGCATGAGATTGAGGGGGATCTTAATGGATTCCTCAACTATCTCCCCTGGAGAAGGCGGCTTAATCTTCTTAACGCTCTTAACGAAGCCTTTATCGAGAACCACGAGCATCGCTTCATCAGGGGTGGCATCGCCTTCATTAGTTATCTTCAGCGATATGTTTACTTCGTTACCTGATCTCATAGGGGTTATGCTCGCTAGCTTTAAAGTAGGCTTTCTCAAACTAAGCTTTTTCGATAACAAGCCCAAGACAAAGAAGGGGTTGCCGCCTCCTGAATTGGATCCCTCGCGGCTTATTTCGAGGTACCCGCAATACGAGTTATCCAATTGGATGTTCGCTAATCCTTTAACGAGTATCCTTCTCTGATTAGAACCGTTAGATAGGGTGACTGGGACTGGTGCTGGCGAGAAAGAGATCAGGTCTACTAGTGAATCCTCGTCTACGCAAACATCGGTCATAGAATACCTCTCACCTTCACCGACGAGGAGGAGCCCGGTGTAGTATTTCATCCTCGTGTAAGCGTCGAAGTGGGAGTACGCTACAATGAAGCCCACCGCTCTCAGGTTTATGCTTCCCCCGCCTTCATGCCTAATGGTCATATGTATGCGTGCTTTATTCATTGATTCCGGCGTGTTCAAAATGCTTTTGACATCGTAGATCAATTTATGGAGGTAGTTTTCACCTACTCTCACCGTGACGGCCGGCTTAAACTCCTTCGACACACTCACGCCGTTGACTCTGACTTTCCAGTCGATGTGTCTATCACGCGACTCTACAAGTAGCTCTAGCACTGCCTGCTCCGTTGGAACGCCCAACGGCCTAGGTACATCCAGCGTATAACTCAACTTGGAGGACTCCGAGTGAGTTAACGTTTTGCTTATTTCTGCGAAAGTGTAGTAGAGGTCTGCGTTAAAACTCCCTTTGTAGACCTCGCTGAGAATGCCGGCTGGCAATAACCCCACCTAGAGCACTATTAAAGCAGGCTTAGTTAATAGCTTTCAACCAAATATAGTTAAACCAGGTGAGGAGCGTTCTCTTTCAAGCGATGATGACGCCCTGCCGCTAAGGAGCTTAGGCGATGCTGTGAATTGAACCCCTGGCTGATTCACCAAACTTTCTCCAAGGCCTCTAAATCCCAATGCCAACTCTCACCGTTCTCACATACCTCGTCGAGAGCTTTCTCAAGTGCTTCAACCGGCTCATAGCCCTCTTCCATTATCAGCCTTGTTAACACTCTATAACTCTCTTTGACCTCCTCGTAGTAGAGTTTAAGTAAGTTCCAAGGCGGGTCGATCAAAGGTCCTCTCCCCACACTAGGGCATATACTTGAAACCGAGACTCTACTAGGATCCCCAGGTGATACAGGTAGGAATGGGAATAGCCTGCATCTCATAGGTCTCGCCGGGTAGATCGAGCAGGTTGGTAGCTTACCCTTAAACTCTAGGAAGACGCACTTGTTATCTATCCCCCTTAGAACCGGTATCGGGAGGTAGTCGGCTACAACCACGTATATGTACCTGCCCGCCAGCTCCCTCCAGCTCACACCTTTAAACTTGGCTATCCGGCAGACGTCGAAGATCGTTAGAGAGACATTTGGGCCGCTTGAGCAACAGACCCCGCTTCTACCACACTTGAACCTAACCTTGTCACCCGGCTTAAGGATCATGTTACCCAAGTCCACTACCCCGTTTTCACGGTTTCTTAACCTTCCTCAACGGGCAGAAGCCTCTAAGCGGGCAAGTGGAACACGAGCATTCGCTGAGAGAGTTTAAGGTGTATTGAATTATAATGTCGTCGTCAACGATCAGCCCTTTGACATCCTTCTTATCCTTACCTTTTGACGCCAATGAAACCGCCTTCCCAAGTCATTTAATTGTCTACGCCGGTTATAGTTCTATTGGAAAATACTTCTCTACAACATATCCTGGGTTGCCCCTGATTATCCTCATAGCATAGGGGAGATTCTCCAGGACTAGGTCAGGCGTGACTCCGTCTTCACCTATAGTCTCTGCGGCGAGGTCCCCTGCCAACCCATGCACTAGGACACCCATCCTCAATGAGGCGCCTGGATCTCTTAACCCCACCCCGTAGACCCCTGCTATCACACCGACTAAGACGTCGCCCATACCGGCCTTGGCCATCCCTGGGTTACCTGTGAGATTGACGTACGTCCTCCCATCAGGGTAGGCTATTATGCTCCGCGCGGTTTTCAAGACGAGGTAAGTGTTGAAACCCTTTGCAAACTCCTGGACAACCCTGATCGGGTTCTCCTCGATCTCTTTAAGCGACATGCCTGTCAGCCTTGAGAACTCCCCTGGGTGGGGTGTTAGTATGGTCGGGTAAAGCCTCTTCTTCAAAACCTCTATGTTCCCCGATAGAGCTGTTAAACCGTCCCCGTCGACGATAACAGGGGTCTTAACGCTCTCCACCACCTTCACGACGAGCTCCATTGTTTCCCGGTTGGTCGACAGACCCGGGCCCACCGCGACTATGTCTATCCCCGCTTCCTCTACTAAACCCAGGATGTTTTCTAGGTTGGAATACGAGATAGAGCCTTCGCTCGTCTCCTCCATCGGAATGTACACCACCTCGCTCGACTTGCTCGCTAGAGCGGGAATAATCGACTTGGGGGCTGCTAGCCGTGCGTATCCGCCTCCGACGGCTAGGAAGGATTGGGATGCATAATAGGGTGCCCCGTAGTAGTATCTAGACCCAGCTATCAGCAGGTATTTGCCGAAAACCCCTTTGTGACCCCACTTAACTCTCTCAGGGAGTTGTAGCGGGTAATTAAGCTCCACCCTAATATCGTTGGAGTCGAGTAGGCTAGGCGGGTAGGAGAGCCTCGAGACATATAGCTTCCCGCAGTAGTATGCCCCCGGGTAAAGGATATTCCCGTACTTGGGTAGCCCAAATGTCACTGTCACACTACTCCTGACAGCGACACCCTCGACACGCCCGTTGTCGGGGTTGACCCCCGAGGCTATGTCCACGCTTACAACGGGTTTCCCAGAGCTATTGATCAGCTCCACAACCCTCCTCCGGTAGTCCTTGATCTCCCCTTTCAAACCTATCCCGAAGAGCCCGACTATCAGGACATCCGCGGTTTGGATCAGATCCTCCAATACTCGGGTAGATGCTTCGTCGGCAACATAGCTTATGCTCACCCCCATGTTCTTCAGCAACTCCAGGTTTCTCGCCGCTAGTGGTGTGGCCTTCGCCAGTTCGCCGACGACGACAACACCCACTTTTGCCCCAGCGGAATAAAGCCTTCTAGCCGCGACTAGCGCATCCCCTCCATTGTTCCCAGTTCCAGCAACCACCAGGTAGTTTTTGTCGAGACCGTACTCCCTCCTAGCAACCTCGTAGACAGCTGAACCAGCATCCTCCATTAGAAGCTCGGGGTTTACACCATACTCCCTGGAAGCCTTCTCATCCATCTCCCTAGCTTGCTCCGCGCTCACGATTTTAAGGAATCTTCTCAAGGCCGCACACTGTGTTAAAAACAATTCTAACCCGGGATTTTAACCACGTGACGCATAGGCGTGTTGTCGGCCACTATTCTAAGGTAGCCCGGGATGTTGATTTCCTTGTATGAGACCACGATCTCACCCCTCGAGCCGCAAACCCTGTAGACGCCGTTGCCACACTCGATCTCGCCACCGCACAACCCTTGTATGAGGCTACTAGCCTTCGACCTCAAGAAGACCCCGAATCTAACCCAGGTCTCCAATCCTAGGCTCCCACACCCAGCCGGCCTGTAGTATAGGTGTAGGCTTGGCGAAACCATTTCAAGCATAAACGGGATTGTCTCTCCCTCAACCGTGTCAACCATTATGGTGAAACCACCGTAGAAGAAGGAGTGTGCTATAGCCCTGAGCAGAGGCCCCTCCAGCCTCCGCGGATCCACCCCACGTGATACAGCCCTACAGGCTTCCACGACATGCGTGGCATCCAGGTCTCCAGGTATGTTCGAGACCTCCCTAAACACGTTGCCACGCCTTAGAATGCTTATCCTGTAGTTAAGGGCCGGTAGCAGAACGTAGGCTCTGCTCCCTGAAATCGAGATCTCGTCTAGGAGGAGAGTGTGCGGGCAACTGTAGAGCTCGTCGTAATCCCATGTCAATTCAACCAACCGTTCCAGCCAAGTGGAACTGTCCCAATTAACTTTTGGGCGTAGGGGTTATTTAAAACGGTCTGCTAAAGTAGAGCCCAGGTGAGTGGTGTGAAAGCCTGGCTGTCAACCATATCCGCCTTACTAATCGTGGCAGGACTAGTGGTAAGCCTGTCCGCGATCCCATTAGCAAGTAAAGGAATCCAGGACGTCGCTGCAAACGCTGAATCCGAGGATGAGGTCGATATAGCCAACAACACTGTCGCTGTGAGGCCAGCTTTCGACTTAGCCTTTGAAAACGCGTTGAAGCTTGCCTACGATGTCAGGAACGTGACTTACCCGCTATTCCAGTGGGAGATATCGCATAATGTTACGGCTGCAAACGTGACTCTAAACCTGGGCGACAAGTTCCTCGATAAGGCTCTCAACCTCAGCAGCTCGAACCAGACTAGGAGAGCTACTGCTATGGCTATCACCGCAGCCCTCCACTACAGCCACGCCGTACCACTAGCATACAATGTGGTGGGGAAGACTATAGACAGCCTCTTCAACGCTAACGCCACGTCAGGCGAGATAACCAGTGCAGTAATCAACCTAGCCCAGGAGCTGAAGCCCATCCTCCTAAACGCTGTCTCGACAGCTGAGGCGAGGAACCTAACAATCCCGGCTTCACTAAACAACATTACGGCAATAGGCGACATGCTGATAGCGAACGCGCAGTCAAACCTATCGGCAGGCAATATCACGCTAGCCTTCAGGCTCGCCATGCATGGGTACCACACTTACGTGAAGGCCTACGGCCTCTTGGTGACCTGCATATTCGTCCAGGACTTGAAGCTACCCGCTAGACACGATATCGGGGTGTTCTTCCTCCATGGTAAGATAAGTAGGGACACGCTTGTTAAAGTGTTCGAGAGGCTCCCCGCGGGCTTGAAAGAGGTTGTGATCGCCAAGATCGCGAAGGGCGAGCTAAATGAGACAGGGGACGTAGTAGGGTATGTTAGGGAAGTCGCCGTAATGTGGAGCCCTAAAGCTAGGGAGCTTGCCAACGACTACATTAGGTCTCTCCTGGAGAACTTAGCGTTGAAAACTGTCAACGAGAACGAGACAGCTAGAGTGGCTATCTTCATGAAGTTCAAGAGCGAGGATGAGTTTAGAAATGATATTAGACAAATAATCCTCAGCGGGCTAAGCCAGAATAAGACTTTAAGCCAAATACTAGACGACCTCTCAGGGCATTTAGGTAGCTTGGCAAACGGTAAATTCGACTTCAAAGCGATCTTAAACAACAAGATACAACACGTTAGTATTAAAGTTGAGAGCCAAAATGAGTTAGGGAACGAGGCTTAAGATTAGGCCCCTTATAACACCTGTTTTTTTAACTCCATTTAACATTTTTAGCTCTCAAGAGGTGTATATGGAATGAGGTTCTACCTCCCCCTGCTAATCCTTTTAGCCACCGTTTTATTCGCCAGCACTACTCCAGTGAAATCGCAACAAGTCTCGTCAACCAATATACAAATCACATACGACCCTCTGGCCGAGAGCGGTATAGTCGTATATAATATCTCCTTCGACCAGCCTGCTACCACACCTATCAATCTCACCGTAATGCTCCTACCTGGAAGCAATATGACGATCTTAAACGTAACAAGCCTTGAGGGGGCACCGCTACCCTACTACTACGATAATCAGTCAAATACGCTTTCAATACTCCTGAACGGGACATCCGGCGTCATAATAACATACTCTGCCGACGACCTGATGACAACGCTTGTGCCCGGAAGCTACTATATAACCCTTGACACAACGTCGATCCCCGGGGCAGTATCCATCGATTTCAATATCCCCGGTTTATACAATGCTAGCTGTATCGGCCTCAAGTGTTCTACAACCCTAGATTTCTCAAGCAACATAACGGAAATACACGTTGAAGGTAAGGGGACTCTAATAATGACGCTCGCACTCTACACCCCACCTACTCCACCAGTGGAAATTGAAACCCCCACAACAACGTCGACGGCAACTACTACATCAATTGGATCAACTACTCCACAGTACACGACGAGCCCAACGCAGGTTCCGGGCACACCTCAATCTCCAGGGGGTCAAACGTCAACATCGTCGGGAAGCCTCTTAATAGCAATAGTAGCTGTCTTGGTAGTTGGTGTGGTTTTAATTCTGCTTTTCGCGAGAAAAAGAGCTTAAATCTAATGTGAGCATTTTTTATATAAAGCTAATAGTGATATTAATGCCCATGAAGAGATGTAGAGAGCTGAGAGAATTCGCCTTAATATTTATGTTGCTGCCAGCTCTAGTCTACAGTATATCTCTTTCGAATACGGTAGACCAAGTAGCCTACTACATAGCATACGACCCGTTATCTCGCACCGGCTATGAAACCATTACGCTTCAAGTCAGCGCGAATGGGATAACGGACTTCTCCATTCAACTGATCAACCCCTTATACGGGTGCAACGCGACTTTAATCAACGCTACCTTCGCGAACCCGGACGCTGTGGTGGTTCCCCCGTCTTTCAACTCTTCAACCTGTGAAGTTGATTTCGTGGTGAACTCCTCTACAACAGTAACAGTATACTTGCTGGTAACCGACTTGTTCCAAGAGCTGGCACCGGGCTCCTACGAGGGTGTGCTAGATTTCACCATGTTCCGCAACGCCTCTTTTACATCGATCGTCACGATCCCTGGGGTATACCAGGTGATAGCCAGGAGGTTCGACTCGCCCTCAGGCGACCCTGCGGTCTCCTACACTTCTAACACCACCGTGATATCCTTCTCATCGCCAGGACTATACCATGTGATATTGATGGCCTCGGGTGGTGAAGAGGTGCCTCAGCCAACGGGTTCAGGCGGCGGGGGCTTCGTAAGTGCATCCATTGTTATTTGGTTAATCCCAGTGACCGTAATAGCTGTGCTTGCTGTAGCGATATTGTTATTGTGGAGAAGGAGGGAGAGAGTAGTCGTTGAGACGCTCCCGCCTAGAAGTCTCGAAGAGGACGAGATCGTTAAAGAAATAATCCTAGCCCTTGGCGACGCTGGGGAGAAAGGTTTGAGGCAGAGCGATATAGTCGCGGCCACCAAGAGACCTAAGTCAAGTATTAGCAGGAGAGTGAAGAGACTACTAGAGGAGGGGTACATAGAGGTTGAAAGAGTCGGAAAATACAATGTGTTGAAGCTAACTGAGAAGGGCCTTAAGTTCTACAGAGGTTTAAAGAAGAGATGAGCGAGCTCAAGCCTATTTACGGCTACGGGTTCTTTAACGTTAGAGAAAGCGGCTTGGTCGACGAGACAATTGTATTCCTGTACTCGGATCCAGAAGCGTACTATAAGAGGATAATGAGAGACCGATCCAAATACGCCCGGGAGATAGAGATGCTCAGCAGGAACATGCAGTACTTTCTCGACGAGGAGAAGGTCTACATCAACAACGAGAGAGTCTACCCCATCCTAGGCCGAGTAGACATAGGTGTAGCAGGACTCGACAACATCGCTTACATAATATTCAGCATTTACTTCAAAGGGGTCTTGAAGAAAGGTTTAAACACGTATGTAAATGAGTACGAGCAGGAGACATCTGAATACGACTACACTGTCTACTGGCTTTTCCCCGAAAACGCCCGAATTGTAAAAGCCGTGTTGAACGTACCCTACGAAGTGGTACTCTACGGGAGGGGGTTGAGGTTCACCGTGTACAGGGGGACAAGACTTCCTGGCCGTGAGGAAATAATCTTCGAAATCAACTAAGGGACAGCAGGGTCTCTTCAAGCCTTGGAAGCACTTTAGTTTCTTGCTACACCCTCTAACCCTTTAAACCCCTTCTCACATGAGTGATATAGGGATGATGTTAGGGGACCTCACTTGAGGTCTTTCTGAACTGTGATGTGGGGCCAAAGCGCTGAACCTTAGTCAAAAGGTCGGGGCGAGTTATGTCTAAAAGACAGGTTTTGGACTACAGGCTTCTGCCATTCCTTTTCACCATAGAGGAGGTAAGGGAGTTTCTGAAGGGTGCGCCGTTAGAGCAGGTCATATCCTCAAGCGAGTCCCCTATACGTTTGAGGGCCCTGAACAACCTGCGGAAGATATTGTCCGAAGGCGTGCCAGGAGACCCCGAGCTACCGCTCGAATACGAGGTAGCCTCCTACTACGCCCTGATAATGATCGCGAAAAGCCTAGCCGAGAGGAGACTCTACACCAGGATATCGGTTGCTTACTCTAAGAGAGCTAGAGATGTTTTCAACGGGTTAGATGAGAAAATTCTAGCAGGGTTGGGCAGAAAGCTTGGATTAGATGTCGAATTAGAAAAAAGCCCTATCAAAATTCCTGTCTCAGTGAAAAAAGGCGTGGTAGTCTACAACACGCTTTCTTTCTCCATGGGTGTTAAATCTTATTTAAGCGTGGTGTCTCAAAGACTCATACAAGACAAAAAGTATCACATATCGAGTACTATACTGGATAAAGGAAGGGTCTTCCTAGACCGGGAGACCTTCATAAGAGTTCTCGAAGAGGCGGTCTACCAGTACATTCTGAAGTCATTTGACTCGATTGAACCAGTTGGAATTGACAGCGGTCTGCTCAACGAGAGCAGGAGGATCCTCGAGGAACTAGGGCTGAGGACGGGCGGCCAGAGCCTCGAGGAACATCCAAAAGAAGTAAGAGAGGGGGCTTTCCCGCCCTGCGTGAAGAAGGTGATTGAGAGACTTAGGTCGGGCGAGAATATTTCCCACCCGGAAAGGTTCTTGTTAGCTACTTTTCTCATTAATATAGGTGTGGACATAGATTCGATCGTGGAGTTGTTCAGGAACGCGCCTGACTTCAACGAGAGGATCACGAGATACCAAGTTGAACACCTTGCAGGGCTTAGGGGAGGGAAAAAGAAATATCTACCCTATAGTTGCGATAAGTTAAAGTCTCTCGGAATATGCCCTATCACAGACAAATGCCCAGGCGACAACCCCTTATCTGTCTACTACAAGAATCTTAAAGGCGCGTTAAAGGGGCAGTCAAACGACCGCGGCAACCTTTCTAGCGAAAACATAGATAGCGTAGACGAGGATGGAGAGGAGGAAAAGAGCGAAGATGACGTCGCCTAAGTTAACTGTCATAGAGTAGCCTAAACCCAATTGAATAGGTGTAATTGAACTCTTGTTCACCATGTCTACGCTGGTATTGAAGTTTATTATTAGTTCACCTGGAGCAAAGCCCTCATAGATATGGTAGGATGAAATACTGTCGGGTAATCTAGTGAAGACTACGTTAGATTGGAATTTCACCCAGGGCGGTGTCTCCACAGATATGAAGACGGGTGTGATGTTTCCGAAGACAAGCTTGATACAGGTATCGTTCACCTGGAGTAGGGTGAAACCCGAGTTCTTGAACTTCCCAATTCTTATTACAGCTGTAGATTCATTCCCTGTGGTTAGCGTAACAACGCTTCGATCAATAATACCCGTTAGGTTTAGAGAAGAGTACAGCCCGTTTAAGCTAACCCTAACCGTTAGGCTCCCGTTCGTCGACTGGCGGGATTCCATGTAGGAATAGAAGAGAGGTAGCCTGGCTACCGGGTCATAGTATAGGTCTTTGATTAGCATGTAATTTGTATTCTCAACGCTTTCAACTTGTTTATAACCCACGTGAATCAGGTCAACGTCGAATAAAACAATGTTCTCTTTGTACCCAGTCCAGTCTATTCCACTCCAGTTCAAGTTACCCGTGTATAATAGAACTATGGGTGGGCTGAAGATATTAATGGAAGTGTAAGTAAAATTGTCTTCCACCATTGTGGTATTAGCGAGATAACCTGCCGGCGAGGAATATACAGAGTCTACGCGTCTATCTACGAGAGCACTGTAGACCAGCATACCCTGGGCAACCCAGATCTTCAAATCAACCTTGACAACGTACGTGACCCTTAAATAGAGCGAGCTAACCCCTTCTCTCATGAGAGCCTCGGGTAGATACCCTCCGCTCTCAGACACCTCTAGAAGCCCTGTGTAATAGATTGTTGTGGTCAGGGGTTCAAACTCTTCTCCTAAAACATTCACCTGGGGTAGCGTTGTTAAAATTAGTGCTACGAGAACAAGCCATCTCATAACTTCAACCGTCTATCTGAACACTAGAGCCACAAATAAAAATTTCACTGCCCGCAAAGGTAAAGTTCTCCAGCCACATGGTCGTCCAGGCTCTCAAGTTTATTACTGTATTTTAGATCCATGTTTCCAGGGTGCTCTGAGTGGAGGAGATTAGACATACAAGCACTATCATTTACATGACTCTACCAGATAACACGAAGGCTTTCATCAAGTACAAGGTTGAAGGGAACATTATGAAAATACTTGAAACCTACACTCCACCACAATACAGAGGCAGGGGGATAGCTGGGAGGCTGATGGAGTACGCTATTAACATGGCAAGAGAGAGGGGGTTGGTGATAGAGCCGGTGTGTAGCTATTCCGTATACTACTTTTTGAAAAACAGGGAGGCCCGGGGGGTCTTAGCCGAGCCTTTCAGGAGTATGAGCGATGAAGAGTTGAAACAGCTGTTCGAGAAGAGAGTGGAAGAGGAGAAGTCTAAAGAGGGTGGTTAGTGGCTAGGGTCAAATACCTTTTGTGGCTCAGGGATAGAATAGGAGTTGGAGAAGAGCATGTTGAATCCAAGACCTTAAGGGAGCTACTTGAAATCCTAGCGAGTAAACACAGTGAGTTGAAAGAGTTAGAGAGAAGGGGAGGCCTCGTAGTTCTGGTTAACGGTCTTGCCGTCAATCCCGGAAGAAACGTTGAGCTGAGTGATGAGGATGAAGTGGTATTACTCCCAGAAGTATCTGGCGGCTAACTACAGTGTTTGTACACGTCGTCTATCGCTCTCTGGAGGTCGAGAGGAGAGGAAAAGACTGCTCCGTCAACACGACTGCTCAACCAGGCACATTTTTCCTTTAACTCCAATGGCTCGATAAAGGGTTGGTTTAATTGCGTGAACACTTCCCTGCTCTTCTCGTAACCTATCAGCACGAATGGGTATACTTTCACCCCTATCCTCCTCGCTATCTGTGCTACCTGCTCTAGCTTATCCGCAGTTTTCGAACCGTAGTGGATTACCATGATGTAGTCGGGGCGTTTCATCAGCCTCCGGGATATCTCCTCGACGGGGTAACGCAAGCTAACTACTAATCCGAGGTTCACACCCTCTATTTTGCTCTTCAGGAACGTAAGCGTCTCCTCAGAGTCTGCTTTCAGGTTTTCGCCAAAAACCGGTTTATCGCCTTTCAAAATCGTCACGCCTTTAATCCCGAACTCCCTAGCCGTCACTACAGCCGAGTAGGCGTGGAGCAAGTTGACATCCAGGAGTCTCAGGCTGACGTATACGCCCAGCCCATACCTCGTTCGAAGATAGGCGCCGGTGACTGCCGCAAGTAATGCTGGTCTCCCAGCCGGGTTTTCCGGCACAAACACATCGAAGCTCCTCTCTTTTAATTTCTCCGCTAATTTATCGATGGTTTTCCTTGAGAAAGCGGGCAATTCAATTATAAACTCCACTCCAACACACCTGAGGGTACAGCCTCCAGCTTAATTGTCATCTATGTTAGAGGAGAGTGTTTAAATAAATAGTCTAAATTCTCGAATCAATGAAAAATGTTTCCCTTTTAAAATCGGTGGGGTTTACTAGTCTCTGAGAGGTGGTGGAGACGATCAAACTAGAATCAGCTAAATATCGTATAGGAGACTATTGCATCGGCGGAGTCCTAGGCGAATGCCCCACATGGTTAGTTGGATCTATTTTCTACCTGGGTGACAAGCTCCTATCAAGCAGTGGTATTGATAAGACAGCTGCTAGGCAAAAAATAGAGGAGGCTCTGAGCCAGTGCGACAAGTACGGGTTGGTGCTAGCCTTGGACGTGATTTTCCCATCGGAAAATCTCATTGAAGAAATATTGAGTTTCATAGGCGAGTTCAGCATACCTGTCTTCCTCGACTCCCCTGACCCCGGCATTAGGGCCAGAACGTATCTTAAAGCCTCCGAGCTTGGTTTAACAAAATACTCTATAGCGAACGGTTTATTCGTGGACAGCCCTCCCGAAGAGGTTGAGGCACTGAGAGAGAGCGGGATCGAGTCAGCTGTGTTAATGGCCTTCGACCCGAAAGACCCCTACACCTCTATTGAGCCTGCCGCAAGGATGACGATAGTGAGGAAACTACTCGAAGGGGTGAAGGGGCTCGGGGTAAGAAACATCATGGTGGATACAGTAGTGCTAGACCCCTCCTCGATATACCTGAGCGGTGAAGCCGTTTACATGGTTAAAACAGAGCTTAAACTCCCTGTCGGTAGCGCACCAGCCAACGCTCTAGGCAATGTCACCAAAGAGAAGGTTGGGGTAGAAGCCATGGTCGGTGTCCACGGGGGGTCGGCCGCCTTCCTCAGGATGATGGGGGCTGATTACATAATGTACGGCCCTATCTCCAGGGTGAAGTACGTTGCGCCGGTTGTCTCAACAATAGACAGCCTGCTCGGCTACGGGTTGAGGAGGACAGGTGTGAGAATCGAGGGCAAGCACCCGTATAAGACCCTGTTGAGGGAGCTCCAACAGTTCTTCACAAAGGGGTGAGGCGGAGGCTGTCGACCCATATATCCATGTAGCCGGGTGTCTTGGGAAGCTCCACCGTCTTTATCTTCTCCAATATCGTCTTGGAGTTCAACAGGTACTCCCTATCTAGGAGGGCTACTCTTAGCCCGGGGAGGACGAGGTTCCCCGTAGCTACTACAATGTCTTTCTCGACGCTAGGGATCAAGCCCAGGGTCATAGCGTCCTCTACATCAAGGTTTACACCGAAGTTGCCGGCTATGATCAGCCCTTTCAAGGAGTCTTTCGAGACACCGGCCTCCCTCATGAGGATTCTAACACCCGATTTAACGGCGGCGATGGCTTTTTGAATATTCCTGACATCAACCTGGGAGACGTAGAGGTCTCTAGACTCGTCTATATACAGGATCTTCATGCCGTTGAGAGTCTTGTATCCTCTAACAATCCTCCCTCCCTCGTCGATGAAACCCCCTCTCCTCAAGTCCGCGAGTATGGAGATGAGAGCCGGGCCCAATATACCGGTTGGGGCTACAAAGTAGCTGTACTGGAAAACTGGGTTCTCATCCTTTACCCCTGTCATCCTAGCTCTGTAGACGCCGCCCTGGAATACCGTCGAGCCTCTTGAAATACCTGTCTCGAACGCTGGTCCACTGGGTGTAGTAGTCGCGTACACCTCCTCGTCTTTTACGAGGAAGATTTCCGTGTTTGTGCCCAAGTCTATGAGTAGATACGGTTTGTCTATATTCAGTTGAAACGAGGCTATTAGATCAGCATATGCGTCCCCGCCGAGGAACCCAGCTATCATTGGCGCCCCTATAGCAAGTCTGTCCCCCACCTTGTCGACGACTACCTCGTTTGTGGCAGGCTTAAACGGGTACTCAGCCAACCCCTTCAAGTCTAGGTTGAAAAAGAAGGACTCCATTACGCTGTTGCCGGCGAGCAGGATCAAGTGGGTTGAGTGGTTGGCCGATATCTCATAGACTATTGACCTAAGCCTGGAGTATATTTCATCCCTAGCCCGCTTGTCTTCGAGGGCCCTCGCTAACCTGGATATGATGTCGAGGCCGAAGTCCGATAGAGGCGTGAACACGCTGTCCTCATACAAGACGTCGCCCCCCGGGGTTACAACTTGGTAAGCGATTTTAGTCGTGCCTAAATCTACCAGTAGTATCCTCGCGTCCTCGCCGACATTGATTTTGTGGCCAAACAACTCCTGGACGCCCCCGCCTTGAGCGCTGATTAAAGGGTTGATCCTCCTCGGGTTAACTATTAGCGTGCTCAACCTAACAGGCTTGGGTAACCCTGGTGAGAGCTCTACTCTTAAATCACCCAGGATTGTGGTTTGGCATGCCAGCCTCAATGAACCAGTGTAGCCTAGAAGCCTCTCGTACTTGGTGGGGGGTGTTACAGGGCCTTCCCTAATTTTAACTCTGCAGAGCCCGCAGATGCCTTGCCCGCCGCATGGTAGCGATATAAGGTTGTGCCTAGCCAGCAGGGCCCCGAGGTTATCGCCTACGCGAGCTGTGAGGACAAGCCTGTCCCCGACCAATACTTTTACTTCACTCATCCCGGATACCCATTAACCTCTCGACTAGTTTAACGGCTTCTATAGCGTTGGGGGCCCACCCATCCGCCCCGATCTCGCGAGCGAATTCCGGTGTGGTCGCCGCCCCTCCTATTATTATCTTTAAGCCCTTCCTCAACCCCTTTCTCTCCAGCTCTTCTATCACAGTCTTCATATACCTAGCTGTCGTAGTCAGGAGGGCGCTCATGCCAACTATATCCGGGTGGTATTTCTCAACGGCCTCCACGAATTTCTCAGCCGGTACGTCCACACCTAGGTCTATTACCTCGTGCCCCGCGGCCTGCAACATTATGGCTACTAGCGTCTTACCTATATCGTGGACATCCCCTTTAACCGTCCCGATCACGATTCTGGCTCTCCGTGTTGTCTTCAAGCGTGAAGCCTCCTCTTTCAACCTTGGTTCAAGTATCTTCATCGCCTCCTTGAAGATGCTGGCCGCTTCTATGAGCTCAGCTATGAAATAGTCGCCGTTTTCGTAAAGTCTCCCGATCTCCTCCATAGCTTTACTCAGTGATCCAAGCACTATCTCGGTGGCGGGCACGCCGGATTCTATAGCCGCTTTCACGCTCTCCAGGACGCAGTTCCTTTCAAGGTTTACAAGGCATATCCTCGCTTTCTCAACAGCCAACAAGCTTCCCCGTTAGCCGTGAACCATATTGTTAATTACACCACTTGAGAAATATCTATTAAGCATTAAGGGGTGTTTTAATGAAGACGAGCCACGTGGGTAGCTTCCCACTAGAGTATACCATGGAGAACGTGAGGCGTGTCGCCTTAGACCTACGTGAAATAGGTTTGGACGTACCACCGTACCCCCAGTTAAGGAATTTCGTCGACATCTACATGGAGCCCCTGGTAAAGAGAAATCTTGTATCCGCCAAGAATGGGGAGTATCATATTACGACCTGGCCCACCAACGTAGACTTCTTCTTCGAGGGCAACATCGTTGAAGCCGAGTTTTTCTCAGACTATGCAAAGACTCTCGGCTTTAAGTGGCTGAGGGCTCCTGTGACAGGGCCTTTCACTCTATCCAGCAAAATATATCTGAGAGAGGGGGGCGGCCTAGAGGCAACTGGGCTCACAGATGTGGTGTTCGTCAAGTCGATGGCCAAATACGTCAACAGTGTACTGAAGTACATGGAGAAGCTCGGCTACAATTACTTGTTCATAGACGAGCCTATCCTCGGCGTCCTAGTAGGCTCTAGGAGGCTTTTATTTAATTGGAGCGAGAAAGATGTGGAAGCAGTCCTGGAAACAGTTTTCACAAATATAGGCGGCCTACATGGGATACACGTGTGCGGGAGGATTAGCCGGAAGCTATTCAACCTTCTTGCCGAGTCACCCTCGCTCCAAATACTTAATTTCGAGTTCCACGACTCACCCGAAAACATCGATGTTATTGACCCTGAAAAGCTCTCTTCGACAAACAAGCTTCTAGCCCCAGGCGTCGCTAGCAGTAAAAACCCTCTTGTCGAGGACTTAAACGAGGTGAAGAGGCTTCTCCAGACGTTGATTGAGAAGACAAAGGGGAGAGTAGACCTTGTCTCCGCTGATTGCGGCTTCGGCGGCCTCGCGACAAAATCGGGATCTCCACTTGAAGCCTACGAGATCGCCTTGAAAAAGCTGAACGTGATTAAAAAAGCTGTCTTAGAGATCGAAAACCCTCCTTAAGGATAGGATTCCCCAGCTTGTTTTAGGGCTCCGACCTCTTCTCCGCCATGAAGGTTAAAGGTTTTAACGAGCCGGAAGGGTTTAGGTTTACACCTCCTCTGGGGCTTCAATCCCGGACTAAGCCTCTAGCCTGGTTCACGGGCCGAGGTTTATAAGTCTCTCCAGGCTCTAGATTATATTCTAGGGCCGCCGTAGCTCAGCCCGGTAGAGCGCCGGCCTTGTAAGCCCGTGTAAACAAGGCCCGGAGAGCCGGTGGTCGCGGGTTCAAGTCCCGCCGGCGGCTCTCAAGCGGGGTCTCCTCTATGGGTATTGAGTGGAGATATATTGGTGGGGATAAGGTTTCTGCGGTGGGGCTTGGTACTTGGGCTATAAGAGACTATGACGCTGCCTTCAAAGCCTACCTCTACGCCTTTAACAACGGTATCAACAACATCGACACAGCCGAGATGTATGATAGCGGTGGGGCAGAGGTATTCGTCGGTAGACTCGTGAAAGCCGTGGGCAGGGACAACATCTTTATAACCACCAAGATGCTGCCCGAGAGGCTGATTGACAAGGATCTAGTTCTCAAGGCCGCTAGAGCTGCTTTGAAAAGAATCGGCGTCTCCTACGTCGACTTGTACTTGATCCACTGGCCGAACCCCTCGTTGAGCATAGAAGAGCAGGTTCGGAACTTCGAGGTAGTCGCAAAGGAGGGTTTAACACGCTATATTGGTGTGAGCAACTTTAACCGGAGGGAGCTTGAGGAAGCGCAACAAGCGGTCACACGGGAAAAAATCGTGGTCGACCAGGTTCACTACAGCGTCCTCCACAAGAGAGAGGTGGAGGAAGAGCTACTGGCTTACTGCAAGGCGAACAATATAGTCATACAGGCCTACACACCGCTGGAAAGAGGGGCTGTGGCAAGACACCCTATTATCCAGCGTATAGCGGAGAAATATGGTAAGACACCAGTCCAGGTAGCGTTGAACTACCTTATAAGCCAGGACAATGTTGTGCCTATACCTAAAGCTGAGAGAGTTGAACATGTTAAGGAGATCATCGGTTCAATGGGCTGGAGGATGAGCATAGAGGATCTAAACGAGCTGAAGAGGATTTAAGGGATATCCGCATTGATGTAGTTTACCTACTCCTCCATCACCTCTCCGAGTTATCTTGGAGGAAGGTTCCACCTTCTACATCCTTTGAAAGTCGTCACGAGTAGTCTAACCTGCCGGCATCGTAGGCGAGCGCAATGAGGAGGCTTAGTAGCGAGATAAGCTCAGGTATAGCGGCTCCTCTAGGCAGTGATAATGCGAAGTGGAGGCTCCAAATGATGAAATCGAGTAGCCCTAGAGCGGCGACCGCGTATCCCATAATAGTGTGCTCAGCCACGTGGAGAAGCATGTAGGATATCCCCAGCAGGAAGAAGACCAGGGATACATAGAAGTGGAGCCGCCCGTAGTCCTCTGGATAAACCCCGATAAGGGTTAGGAAATACCCGGCTAACCCTAAGGTAAGCCTGTACTCAAGCTTCAGCCCCCTGAAGACCAGCGCACTGTACAATAACAGGAGGCACCCGGTTGTGGAGACAAGCCCGTTGAAGACAACCGAGGTTAAGCCGTTCCTAACCCTACCCAGGTCGCTGAAAGCGTTTTCCACTATGTTAAACCAGCTTGTAGCAGAGGAGAGTACGAGGAGTGTTATCAGGGAAGCAAGGTAGGGTAGTATGAGCAACAGCCTCTTATTAGACATACCCATCCAGTGAAAGCTTATATTTCCGGCTAATATAAATGTTCGCAACGGCGGCCATACCATGGAAAATGTCCTGTTCAAACTACTCCTAGTCTTCCTAACTGGTTTCCTGCCTATAGCGGAGATTAGGGGCGCTGTACCATTGGCGTACTACTTCTTCAGAGCAAACCCATCCCTTTACGCCGCCGGGTTAACGGCTGGTTTAGCTGGGAACCTAATTGTTGCCCCTCTCGCCCTTTATCTACTGAGGTTTATTGAGAGGGTAATACTTGGTGACAACGGAGGGCTTTCTTTCCTGAGGAAGATATATGTTAAAATAATCAACTACGCTAGGAGGAAGGCTGCTGGCCATGAGAAAATGGAGTTCGCCGGGCTACTCGTCTTCGTTGCGATACCTCTACCCGGGACAGGCGCCTGGACGGGAGCTCTCGTAGCGCATGTCTTGGGGATGAGGCCTAAAGACAGTATCCTCAGCATCAACCTCGGCGTCCTAGGGGCTTTTGCTATCGTTTTGCTCGTGGTTGAAGCAGGCGCGACAGTACTAAAAATGATTTTCGGGATCTAAGGGGGCGGCTACCTGACCACCCGCATCTTGATCTTATTTAGCCACTCGACACTAGCCTTCTCGGATACCCTCTTAGTAAGCTGGATGGCGTAGGCTAGGTCGTTTAAGTCGATTACTTCTGTTGGTGAATGTATGTACCTCGCCGGTACAGATATTACTCCGGAGGGGATGCCTTCCCTGCTAAGGGCTATTATCGATGCATCAGTAGTGCCGGCGGGGGTGACCTCCAGCTGGTAGGGTATCTTCTCCTCCTCGGCTACTTTGACCAGGAAGTTGAGTATCTCCGGGTGGGTGATCAAGCCGGAGGCGTTTCTCCCATCAGCGATTTTGATAGCGGGGCCCTTGCCCAACCGTGTGAATTGCTCGCTCTTCGCTACACCTGGGAAGTCGCTTGCGATAGTGACGTCTAATGCTATAGCGGCGTTGGGCGATATGGCGAACGCGGCTGTCCTAGCACCCTTTAAACCGACCTCCTCCTGGACTGTCGCGACAGCGTAGATGTCTGCCTCATTGTTTTCGATGAGCTGGAACGCCTTTATCATGACGGCCAGGCCCGACCTGTCGTCGAATGCTTTACCTGTAACCCTGTCCCCGAGCAACCTCTCTATACTTCTGTCGAAGACAGCTATGTCTCCGACTCTAACGCCAATCTTCTCAACCTCCTCGCGGGATGAGGCACCTATGTCTACAAACAACTCCTTCATCTCGGGTATCTTCTGGGCCTCCTCTGGCTTCACAACGTGAGGCGGTTTCAACCCTATAACACCCTTAACGACTTTACCGCTTCTCGTTACAATTACGACGCGCTGGTGTAGGAGGGTTCTCTCCAGCACCCCGCCGATCGGGATAACCCTTAGGAAGCCGTCGTCTTCGATGTAGGAGACGAAGAGGCCTATCTCATCCATGTGCGCGGCTAGCATTAAGCTGGCCCCACCCCTAGTACCCTTCTTCAACGCTATTACGTTTCCCAGGGAGTCGATCCATATTTTATCAGCGAATTTCTCCAGCTCGCCTACCACAATATCGTGCATCAAGTACTCGAAGCCGCTTGGAGCGTGGACACTAGTCAACTTACCTAGTAGAGCAAAAGCCTCCTCCTTCAGCTTGTTAAACTCCGTCATCTAAGCCACCGAGTTGTTTAGACATGGCTTGAGAAATATAAGCTCTAGTACTCGCCCAACCTCTCCCATCTAAGAGTGCTCAAGGGTGTTTTAGAATGTTTATATTTGCGTTAGAGGGGCTTCTCCTCTGCGGGGAATCGCCAGCGCCGCAAGCACATCATGGATGCTTGTCGAGCTCAACACCATAGCGCCCCCTTCTTCCCTGAGCACCAGTCATACGTGAGTTAAATCACGCTGTTGCATGTAGAGGCATTTTATAAACCCAAGCTTAATGCTGATATCTCTCCCTTAAAGGAGTTAACAGCCTACTGCATGCTCTCCCGAAGACAGAGGCCCGAGGCGCTGACCACCCTGGCGAGGCCCTTGAACCTTATGCAGGCTCAAGAAGCAGGTTGGAAAAGTGAGGATGCTATGAAAATAAGGCCGTATAAGCCTGATATGAGGGCTGAAGCCTACCAAGCTTAAATAGCCCTACCTAGACCTATGTAGCTCGATGAGCCTCGCTATCTTGAAGGGTGCATCGAGCGAGGAGACTACAACGGTGTTTACCCCCTCCTTGCTGAGGATCCTCGAGTAGTTCAGCTGATTGCGTAGTATCCCGTATGTCTTCACCATGTAGAGGCCGCGAGCCCAAACGGGTAAACCAACCATATCGTAGGATGTTATAATCGGGTTAACAATGTAAACTATGTTCCTCAGCCCAATGAGCTCTTTGGAGATCTTGAGAAGGGCTTCCAGGTACTCCTGGGAGTCTATGACTGTTATTATGATAACTATATTTCTCTCCCTCCTCAGAGTCCTTAGAAGAAACTTGTAGGCGGACATCAGGCTTTCAACTCTGTCACCCGGGGCTATCTCCTCGAAGTTCACGTTCGAAATATTCTCAACCGATACTCTGAACCCCCTAGTCGCCCTCATGAGGCTCGGCATACCGTACATCTCTGGACCGCCGAATATTATGAGCTGGAAGTTGTCGCCTCTCTGCGAGAGGTAGGCGAGGATAGCGGTGACCGCTCGAGCCATATGCTCGAAAACAGTCCTCGCGTAAGGCCCGGAGAGCATTATATGAGATGAGTCCAAAAGTATGTAAACGTTCTGTTGAGCCTCCCGCTCCGTTAGTTTAACGACGAGCTTATTGAACTTGACGCTTTTCCTCCACTCAACTCTCTTAAGCTCGTCGCCAGGCCTGTACTCCCTCATGCTGTGAAACTCTACACCTGTCCCAGAGGCCCTTGAACGGGATAGGCCGAGCGACCTCGCGTAGGCCATCAATCTCCTCAACACAGCCACCGAGTAGGACGGGGGTATCTTAATGTAGGTTATAGAGCCCGCCTTGAATGTCCTCGTCCTATACAGCCCGAAGATATCCCTAGCCTGGATCTCCACGGGCCCAATCCTGTGTCTACCCACTCTCCCACTGCATATCAGCCTAATGACGGTCTCTGACCTAGCTGGAAGTATGATAAACCCTCTCGTAGCCCCCTTAGAGAACTTTATGAAAGGGGAGTGTCTTAGATTGTACTCGACGAAACCCAGAGGTATTAGACCGCGGTTCCTGAGGACAACCCTAACCTCAAACTCCCCGGCATCTAGAGGGGGATCGTGCTCGAACTCGACTTCCAGATCCCTTAGGCTAGCCGCCATGTACGAGACGTAGGCCCTCATACCTAATACTAGCGAGAGTGATACGAGCCCTATCGTTATCAATTGGATTCTCGATGAGAGGAACCCGGTTAACAGTATGAAGAATATGAGTATTACAGCCAGTCTAGCTCTGTGAGTCGCATATACAACAGAGTCCTCAGCCAATTTCAACTCCTCGCAAGCTTCTCGACTACTTCAAACCTCATTAAACTCGCGCCCACCTTCGATAACACTTCCTCACTATCCCGGACGTACTTGGCTACAACTCTACTCCACGATAAGACTATTGGAGTTCTCCTCAAGCCAACCGCCTTATCGTAAAGTTTATTCATCGACTTTAGGTATCTCCTCGCTTTCTCATCTCCGAGGAGGAGGGAGAGCCTTCTCTCAAGCTCCTCATCCCTCAGGCTTAAACCATATACATCCCTCATTACCGAGTCAACTATCTCGTACAACGACTTGAAGTCCTCTCTTCCAAGTTTTAGTTTACCCTTCTCGATCTCCTTCAATATGTTCCCAGCGTAAGCTACTTCAACAAGCTTCTCCTCGCTCATAGGTTTATCGGAAACAAAAACCTCTCGGCGAGAGACATAGGCGAAGGCTAGCAATGCGAATAATAGAGCTAGGGTTGACGATACAAGATGGTCTCTGAGCATCTCAGCGAAAACCTTGTTGGAGTAGTCGAGTAGTGGGGGTAGCCACGTTGACGGGTGTATTAGATTTGCTATTACCATGCCAAGGAGAGACGGGAATGAAAGGTAGAGAGGTGTTATGGAATTCAAGTTGTTCTTTAAATCACTTAAAGGTATAGGGGAGTATCTGCTCCCGTCGAATATTATCGTACAACCCCCCTCACCGCACACGCTCTGAAACAAGGCGAGCGCGAAACTCCTGTACGTCTCGTTTCTATCTATCACCTGGTTTAAGAAAATTGAGCCGTCTGAGAGGACGTATGCTACAACCTCCCTGGCTTGCCCCCCGAAGGTTATATTCGAGTAGGCTATCACGCCCGACGGGTATTTTTTGGTGTCCACCGTGTATTCTCCAAATATCGTGTAGGAGCCGCCGTGAATCACAATGTATGACGCTATGTCCAAGTACAGGCTATACCTCGTGTTATTAACATAGAAGACTGAGAGCGGGTATGCTGGGAGGTACACCCCCTCCTCCGGTGCATACACTGCCACGCCGAGCCCATTGCTAGGCGTGGAGGTTACTACCGTCGCTACTTCAAGTTGCGCCCCAACGGCTCTAAGCAGGTTGTTTGAAGTACTATTCTCATCTGCTATAAGGAGGAGTGGATGATTACATCTAGCAAGATACGAGGCTATCCTGTTAGAATCACTAGTCGTGTAGGGCGTTTCAGGTGATATCGCTACGAACAAGCATTTATCCGAGGCGCGAATACCATCTAGTTCATTTAGACTTGCGATGACATAAACGCTACCGTATTTCTCCCTGAGCAATTCAACCAGGCTTGAAGTCCCTATCTCCCCCGTATTGAAGGGTGAGGCGCCTATGAAGACGGGTACTCCGACGCCGCCTTTCTCGGCTAGGGCTATCAATCCAACTGCGAGAAGCGTCAGCACCAGGAAAATTGATAGGAAGGCCTTCTCCTTAACTCTTTCCTCCTTCAACTCCAGCGCCCTTCTCCACAGCGTAAACGTAGGCTGAAAGCCTGAGAACGTAGAGGCTACTCGAGAGGAGGGTGAAGCCTATTAAAGCGCTTAACAAGCTTGTAGCGACAAAACCGGCCTGCATATAGCCTATACTCCACAAGAGCGCTATTATCGACACTGAAAGCAGGACGACGCCTATAACCAGGTAGATGAGAAACCTTATCACACGGCTCAAGGCACAGCACCTATTATTTTAGGTATGAACTCGACCAAGCTATAAAAGGTAGTGTAGTAGCTACTATACGCTGACACAACACTCAGAGACCAGCTGTTGAAATCCGGGTGTAGCAGTGAAGACCATATATCGCCGCACGCCTTGTACTCGTAGTAGACTCCACCAAAGTAGGTTAAGGCCAGTAGTATAGTGGAGGCCAGCAGCATTTGGGATGGTGTATTAGTGAGAACAGAGTCAACCCTCCTCACAATAACAGTGAGCAGGGCCCAGGCGAGGAGGGCTAGGACAATGCTTGAAACCATAGTGGAGTAGCTACCGAGGAAACCCATCCACCCCGCTAGTAGAGGCCCCAATAGCTCGTAGAGAGGCTGATATATTAATGGAGCGAAGACGCTGGCGATGATCATGCCCTTCAATGTGTTCAGCGTAGGTGTGTGGAACACATTAATTGAGGCCTCGTCGAGGAGGACATCGCGGGCTAGTACCGCGTTCGGTTTAATATAGAAGAAGGTTATCGTAAATAATTCCCTCACACTGTAGATCGATATGGCGAGCACCGCGACCAGCATTAATAGTTTAAATAAGTACGTGGAAGTCAGCAGGACGCTGAAACCGCTGGCGCTAGAGGAAATGATTGCCTCGTAGAAGAGAACCCATAGCCTTGATACCAGGAAGGCGATGCCCGCCATACTAGCTATGAAAACCAGGATGTGGAGAATACCAGTGTAGTTGCCTCCGGGTCTATGCTTCAACCACCCATACTGGTTGACGTTGTAGTTTGACACGAAGTTGTCTAGGAATAAGAGTAGGAAATACCCTGCTAGAGCCGGCGCTAGTAGAGAGGGGTTTGAGCCGGTTGGGAGGAGAGCAAGGAGGATCACTGTCACGCCATAGAATTGTGGGGAAGCTGTGACAACGGTTGACACGAGTAAGCCCCAGACAACGATGGTGAGGATCATATTCACCATGTCCAGGCCTGCTATCTTAACTGAGAGGAGATTGTAGTTAACTATTACAACGTAGTAGACTAGGAGGAGCGTCACCACTCTAGGTATGACTGCCCTCAGCAACGACTTATAGTTTACCACTTAACTCACCATACAATCTGCGCGCCTCATCGTCCAGCTCCCTACTAGAGTTCCCGGCGAAACGCCTAGCCTCATATATTTCAGTCAGCCTCTTGAACAAAGCAGATGAGGAACCCATGGATGCCTCCACAGCGTTGTAATACTCCCGGTGTGTCTCACTTGGAAGCATTCTCCTCCCGGTTGAAGACTCCACTCTCGAAACAGCCCTCCAGTACAGCCTGACTGCATCACCCCACCTGCCAGCCTCGGCGAGAAGCCTCTCCAGCTTCTTATAGGCAAGAGGGTTGAGAGATCTCAATCCTGTAGCAATCCTAGGTGCTAGCAGGAAGAGGAGTATGGCGGCCGCCACCACCAGGATTGTTACAATGGTTGTCTGTAGACCTTGCGGTACCGATAGATACTCGAGGGATGGGAGGATTAGCTGGGGGGCTGCCCCCAGTCCTACTCCAGTGGGAACCGGATAGTTTTGCGGTGTGTATGATGTAAGGTTTGGGAGGATGCTTGTAAGATTATTCATTAAACTAACAGCTGCCTTCATAGACATGTAGTCCAGGCGTTTGGATAAATCCGTGTAACCCTGCGACTGAGCTAGTATTGATAGGAGCTTTAGCGCCAGCATGTAATCTGTCGTTGAGATCTCTCCTCTACCCCACATATCGTTTAACAGGTTGAGGGCTTGCATAATGTCGCTACTGGTCACGTTTTTCCTAGTAAACATCGAGTATAGTAGATCCCTAATGTTAGAGTTGTTTAGGAGGGATATCGCGTTCATTATATCGGCTTCACTGAAATTCCCGGAGGACAAAGTGAAATATTCTTGCAACGCGTTCAAAGAAGCGTTTGAAGCCGAGCCAGTGGGCTGGCTTTGAGAAGACTGGTTGGCCAACGAGCCTATTAGCGAAGCCGCTATCTCTGCTTCGCTAGGAGTCAGATTGCCTTTTGTCAAGGCGTTTAAAATTTCCTGCCAGTCGCTTAGACTGTAGCCTGAGAACCCGGGGGTATGCCTGTTGGGTTCGAGTTGCTGGGTGAAAGCAATGTTGCCCCATACGCCTAGCACTACAACTACCAAAAGTAGCACAGCCGTGCCCAACCTGGTCAAGGCTTAGGCACCGGGACTTTACTCATAATTTCCTCTACTACCCTACTCGCTGAAACACCCTCAATTTCAAACTCCGGGTTCAAGATCAGCCTGTGGGAAAGGGTTGGTACTAGGACTTGTTTCACGTCGTCAGGTATGACATAGTTTCTCCCTTCTAGATAAGCCACGGCCTTGGCCATCCTCAAGATCGCGATGCCTGATCTAGGTGAAGCCCCTAGCCTCACAGCGCTGTGTCTCCTGGTCTCCTCAACTAGTGCCGCAATATACTGGTAGATAGCCTCATCGACTCTGACATCCTTGACGCTTTTGATCTCGTTTAAAACTTCTTCCCTAGATACGACGGGTTTAATTGATTCAACCCATGCCTCTATCTCGTCTATCCTCTTAAGCATGGTCATAAACCCCTTGGTGCTTGGATAACCTGTCTCAACCTTGATTAGAAACCTGTCCAGCTGCGCCTCTGGTAGAGGGAAAACACCCTCCATTTCCACGGGGTTTTGAGTCGCTAAAACCATGAAGGGCTCGTCTAGCCTGAAGGTCTCTCCCTCAACCGTAACCTGCCTCTCCTGCATGGCTTCAAGCAGTGCGGATTGAGTCCTGGGCGAAGCCCTGTTGATCTCGTCCGCCAGCAGTATGTTTGTGAAGATGGGGCCTTTAACGAACTTGAACTCACCGGTCTTCTGATCAAATATCTTGTAACCTATGATGTCCATGGGAAGCAGGTCAGGTGTCATCTGAACTCTCTTGAATTCAAGAGATAGAGATCTCGCGATAGACTTGGCTATTGTGGTTTTGGCCACACCAGGCACACCCTCTATCAAGACGTGTCCGCGGGCGATAAGAGCTGCGAGAATAAGCTTTACCTCGCGTTCCTTCTCAATAAGGTAGCCCGACTCTACTAGCATGGAGTAGGCTTGCCGCACACCCATCCAAGCAGACCCTTCGCTAGCTTTTTTAATGCCGTATCAAGTATATAAAACACTCTAGCCTACATTACAATCCGGGATAATTGTAATGGAGCAAAACCTGAACCAAGATGATAGAAGGCTCGTCGCCTCCCTTATTGAGAATGCTAGACCCAATATTTCAGCCATCTCGAAGATAACCGGTTTAAGCCCTACATCCATTAGGAACAGACTTAAAAGGTTGATGTCGAAAGAACAGCTTGTCTTCAAACCCTTGTTCTCAGCCGCGGTCCTGGGAAATAACGCAGCGTTGTTGAGAATAAAAGGGGGTAGAAGAGACGTTTTGCTAAAAATATTGGTGAACTGTAATCGCGTTCTCGGGGTGATGTTGGTAAACGATAACGAGCTCATAGCAATGGTCTATGGTAGAGATAAAAAGGAGATAGCGTCCTTAGTCTCGGTAATAAAATACCTGTCCGGTGAGATAGACGAGATCGAAATACATTACGGGAAGATACCAAACGATTTTATGATACCTTTGAGAAACAACTCCCCTAACTGCTACTCTTACCTGAACCACGCCGACATACACAATTACTGCGGCAACTGCCTGCCCTCGCTACGCAGAAGGTAAAGCCTAAGCCTGCTAATTCCCGGCGTTATTCATCTCGACCACCTTCAAGCATGAGAATCAGCAGATCCTCCCTCAAAGATAGTATTGTGTTGTAATCCCCTTTCCTGCGGACCCTACTAATCCTCCTCTTTAAGAATGGGGCCTCTTTCAAAATGCTTCTAGCAGCTTCCTCGAATAGCTTCCTCCCCTCACTGTTCAAATAGTCGCCGCTGAAATAGGAGTCTCTATCCTCTAACAAGATATCTAGCAGCCTAATAGCGTCTTCCAGCGCTCTCTTCAATCAACCACCGTGACGCTATCCGTTTGGAGGAGTTGGCTCGCTTTTACAGCCACGTAGACGGCTTGCCCTGGATTATATAGGAGGATATAGCCTGAGTAGTATCCGACAAGCTCTAAGGTGACATCGATCACATCGCTAACCCTCCTCTCCACTGCGTTTTTGAAAACCTCCTTCTCATCCGGCACTATCCTCCGGGGTTCAATGGGCTTTAAGTCAAACCCGGCCCTTCTAAGCTTTTTAGCGTTGATAAGCAGGGTGTTCGCATCCTGGACAATAGGGGGGTTCACTAGATCCTTGAAATCGGCTTTCAAGTGTTCTGCAAAGCCCTCAATCCTGCCTATCTTCAACTCCATGCTCCTCGCCTGGTACGAGCTGTTCGTCTCGAAAACAATAGAGCCCAGAGAATGCGGTTGCTCAGCAAGCCTCTCGTTGAAACGCCAATACCTAGTTGACCCTACTTTAACCCTCCCGCGGAAGGCAACTATATAAACAACGTAACCTCCTTCCCCGCCCAGAGTGCTGTCTAGCATCTTGCAGTACTCTAAACTACCTTCTCCCCCCGTCGTGAAGCAAAGCGTGTAAATTGCACGGGGAGTCTTAATGTGTCTTGGGCAAAAACCCTGGGAGGACTGCGCGGGCTGGGTGCAGTACCTCCTCTCCAACGGGTTGTCTCTCTCGGACAAGCTGCCTGAGTGCCATAGGCAATATTTTAAGCCGGGCTCCCTCAGTCTCACCTTGCCTCCTCGCTCAACTAGGGTAACCCCCTCGCTACCTACAGGCTGGAGAACCAACCCCTTGAAGCCCACCCTGAATTCTTCCAAAACAACCTTGTTTTCAGCCCCGCTTGCCGATAGGAAAGAGTGGAGATCCCTAAGAGGGATCTCTATTGTTGAAAGGGGTTTAGGCTCGAAGTACACTAGCCTTAGTATCAACTCTTACATCCACTCTACTTTACGCAGGGCTCAATCCTAATGATTTTCTTCTCGACGAGGATCTTCTCTAGGAGAGGGATGCCCTTATCGCTACCGATAGTGTTGTCGATCTCTATGAGCAACCTCTTCTCCCTATAGTACTCTATGATCGGTGTGAAAGTCTGGTAGTAGACCTGGTACCTCCTCCTGATGACCTCGGGCTCGTCGTCGCTCCTTCTAACGAGCTTAGCCCCATCCACATCACAGGTTAAATCGTTCTTAGGCGGGTTGAATGTTAGATTATACACTCTTCCACATACCGGGCAGACGTATCTGCTGCTGAGTCTCCTAACAGCCTCATCCTCCGAGATATAGATGTGTACCGCGGCATCTATCGCCGTGATCTTCTCGAGCTCCTGCGCTTGTCTTATAGTCCTTGGGAAACCATCTAGTATGAAGCCCCTCCTGGTGTCAGACTCTGATAGCCTCCTTTTAACCACCTCCACCACTATTTCGTCTGGGACGAGCTCGCCTCTATCCAGGTACTCTTTCACTTTCAACCCTAGCTCAGTGCCCTTAGAGACCTCGGCCCTGAAAATATCGCCTGTGCTTATGTGGGGTATACAGTACTTCTTGGTGAAGTACTCTGAGTATGTTCCTTTACCGGCTCCAGGGGGACCTATAAGGATAAGCCTCAACTCCAACACCCTACCTTGACTCAGAGCTGATATCCCTCGGGTCTTTTATCCCTAACCAATCCAACAGCTTGTAGAAGGCCTTCACCTTGGAGATCGCTTTAACGCCAGGGGGCCCTGGTCTCTTAGTGTAAAAGGCGTTGACCTCGTAGACCGTCCCGTACGCCTTCTTCTCCAAAGCTATCTTCCCAAGCCTTATAAGGTCTATTAGAACGCCTGTTATAGCTGGTTTATCGTTTACTCTCATGATCACGTATATCTCGTCCTTGAAATCCCCGAAGCTCATGTACTCTATTATCATCGCGACAAACTTCTTATCCCCTATAGGCTCAAGGTAGCCCGTGGGCCTAATGTAGTTAGGGGCCTCGTAGCCTAAGATATCGGATACCATGCTGCTCTTAGTCTTCTTCTTCATGATATTCCTCTCGGGCTCTGTCAAAGCCAGGAAATCCGTGTTGCCGCCGATATTGAACTGAGCTATGTCTAGAACTCTCCTGTTCCTCTGGTAGAGGTGCTCCAAGAGGTCTGCTGTAAGAGGTGTCGCACCTGTTGCCGCGTCGTCCCCGAAGACGATCGCATTACTACTCTTATACAAGTCTATGAAAGCCTGGTCTGAGGCTATTGGGGATGGTATCGCGTTTATGAAAACAGCTGGCTTCACTTTCCTCGCATACATTGCAACCGCGTAAGCGTAGGCTTGGGATGCTGTGAGATACCCTTCTCTAACCCTTGCCTCAAGCTCATTTACGTTTCCGACCGGCTCAACCGGCTCTGTAGTCATAATGTTTACGAACACATCCGCCCCGAAACTCCTCCACTCATCTACTAGAACCTCGATAGCTTTCTCCAAGCCGAGCTTCTCCTCTAGACCCCGTGCTTTAAACGGGAGCCCCTTCAAGCTGCCGAGGTGAATACCCCTCCTAACCTGTATCTCCTTGAGCGAACCGGGTAAAGCTGAGGAGTTGAAGTACTCGCGGGCAAGCTCGTATGCTGTTTTACCGATCTTCCTCTCGTCCACATCGTATGCGGCGACGACCTCTATCTCATCGTACCTAACCGGGATCCAGTCCCTGAGGGGGACACCGTAATCAGGTATCTCATTTCTCTTCAACCTCTCTAGTCCTACTTCGAGGTGTGAGGCCGCCATCCCCTGCCCGATCACAACTACCTTCATTTCCCACCACCCAGGGCTCTCAGCGTCTCCTCGATGAATCTCAAACCCATGTTAAACGACTCCAAGCCTTTCTCGGTCACCTTGTAGAAGGTCTCGTTCCCTTCAACGACCCTCGCGATCAACCCCTCTCTAGCCATCCTGTACACCACCGTATACACTGTTATGGCAGGCGGGTTTATGTTGAACCTGGCTTTAATCTGCTTACGGATATCATAGGCTTTAAGGGGGGTTTGAGCGTCCGCTAGGACTCTTATAACATACAACCACAGGTTTTCGACTGTAAGCTTTCTTTTAAGTCTCTCAAGCGCTTTAACTCTGTCCAACACTGAACACCCATCATAGTGAATATTTGTGGCCACAAATAAAATTTACATTAGCTGAACCGACCGGGAGAAGAATATCCGAGATCACGGTATAAGTCTCGTCCTGTCTCTAACGAAAATAGCGGCTTCTCTTATATTGCTTAAACCCAGCATCTGCATTAGGAGCCTCTCGACTCCTAGGCCGAACCCTCCGTGAGGGGGCATGCCATACTTGAATGCCTCCAGGTAGAATGAGAAGTTTGATGGGTCTAGGCCTTTTAGCTTCATAGCCTCCAGGAGTCTCTCGTACCTGTGTTCCCTCTGACCCCCGCTTGCGATCTCCAGCCCTCTATAGTCTAGGTCGAACTTCCTCGTATGGTACCCGTCCTCCTCCCTCATATAGTAGAAGCCTGTTGAAGGCCATGGGAACCCTACGATAAAGTAGAGGTCGTGGCCTTTCTCAGCCATTATCTTACCCAGCTCCCTTTCAGCTTGGTCGCTTAGATCCTCGCTCTCTTGAACCTCTACACCATTGCTCCTCAGAATATCGATTGCCTCCTCAAACCTGAGCCTCTTGAAGGGCGTTGAAATCCGGGGTAGCTCCACGCCCAGTGTCTCCAGCTCCTCCTTATTGTTCTCCCTAACGTAGTTGACGATGAATGCCACGAGGTTTTCAAGCGTGTTTAAGACATCCTCTAAGCCGTCGATGAACCCTTGTTCAACGTCAATACCCCAGGACTCGTTTAAGTGCCTTGTAGTATTGAACTTCTCGGCCCTGAAGTAAGGTGTTATCTCAAAGACTCTTGGGAGGGATGATACAAGCATCTGCTTGTAGAGCTGGGGGCTCTGGCTTAAATATGCCTCCCTCTCGAAGTACTGGACTTTAAATAGAGTGGCCCCTCCTTCAGCTCCGGCAGCGACTATTTTCGGCGTGTGAACCTCGATGAACCCGTTTTCGATTAGATACCTCCTCGCCGCCTCGATAACGCTCTGCCTTACCTTGAAGATAGCCTTCTCGAGGGGGTTCCTCAGTAACAGCCACCTGTATTTAATCCTTGTGTCGAGGAGCGAGGGTACTTTACCTACAAGTTCAACCGGCAATGGCTCGCTGGGTTTCGAGTACACTTTAACGGACTTAACATTATACTCAACTCCCCTCTTGCTCTTCTGCGTCTCCGAGGGCTCGCCCTCGAAGCATATGGCTGAACCCAACGGTAGGTCTTTGAGTGTATTATATAACCCTGGATCTACGTCCTCCTTCCCCACGAGGACATATGGCTTTACGCTGGATCCTGAGACCTCTACTATGACAACCTTCCCGATGACCTTACTCCTCAGAACCCACCCGCAAAGCCTCATACACTACCGCACCACTCTTGCCGAATTGATCAAAATTTATAAGGGATCCATGGATTTATAATTATTAGTGGCCAAATACCCCTTAAGCCCTACCCGTATTTCGGGGTCTTGCTTAAGTGCGGGTCGTATCGAGGCTTTAACCCCGGATAAGGGTAGGGGTAGCCACCGTTAAGGTGGCGGGGGTAGGCCACAACATCCTTGAACCCTACTTATTAAAGCTGTAAACAAGTAGAGTTTCTACATGGAGGGTTTACTTGAAGAATAAGAGCGGCAAGGGGAGGCACAAGCCGTTAACAGACTTCCTCAAGAAGCCCAGCGCTACACAACCCAGTCAGCAAGCCCAACCACTACAACCTCAACCACAGGGGGAAGCCGGGGGAGGGGAGGGTTCGAATATAGAGGATATCGTGAAGCTCCTCACAGAGAGCAAGAAGCAGAGGAAAACACCCCAGGTAAAAGAAGAGTCTGTAGAACCCAAGCCGAAGATCAGCAGAGAGTTGTTGGAGAAGATCGCGGCGAACCAGTCGCTTAAGAGGCTTGAGTGTGATAACAACGGTGTCTGCAAGGACGGCATCAGGGTCGGCGGGAAACTCGTGGACGAGTATGGGATTGAGAGGAAGAGGGGTTTCCTCAACACGACGAGGCTTCCCATTTTCCTCGACTGGGTCTCCGAGACTGCTAGCGTTGAGAGGCTGACGGATAGAACCTTCGTGGTGAAAACCGAGAGGGGCGCTCTAGCTGTTGTACCAGACCACTTCATATGCGAGCTCCAGTACAGGTATGGGATTACCATCCCCGGGCTTGATGAGAAGTGCAAAGACTACAAGCCCAGTATTGGGAGGCAGTACAAGCCTAGGAGCAGGAGGAAAAAATAGATTATTTAAAAAACATGACCTGGGAGGATGCTACTGCTCGGGAGGAATGTAGTAGTATTTAGGCCCCTCATCTTCATTCATCAGCCTGGGCGTCCTCTTCCTCCTCCTCTTTCTAGTTCTCCTCGGCTCCCACTTCATCCCCGGTAGTCCTAGGCTCCCGTCAGGGTACTCGACAATCTGCTTCAGTGCTAAGAGGTGGTTGACTGCTTTCCTAATCCTGTCCTCGCCGGCGAGACCGCTGAACTCTTTCACTAGCTCGTCAAAGTATAGCGGGCGCCCCTTCTTTTTTATGGCCTCTAGCACCAAGTCGGGTAGCTCTTCATCTCTCGGTGCTAGAGCCACAACGACGTCATTATCCTCATATACGATCTTACCATTAACCATACTTTCCACCTACTATTTATTAGTGGGATTAAAGATATTTAAACTTTGTTAATAGGCAAATCCCACAACTTTTTGCCAAAAACTAAATATCTTAGAGTTGTTGAAGTAGAAGTATCAGAGAAGGGTGGTTTAAATAGTTTCAAAACCCATCCTAGCCGGGAAAGGTAGTAGAGTCCTCTACATGGGTAACGAGGCTATAGCCAGGGGCGCCCTGGAGGCCGGTGTCTGCTACTTCACAGCGTACCCAGGGACGCCTTCGACAGAGATCGTGGAGTCTATTGGGGAGGTGGCGAATGAAGTCGGCGTGATCGCGGAGTGGAGTGTAAACGAGAAAGTCGCGTACGAGTCCGCCTACGCCGCCGCTATAGCTGGCGTGAGGAGCCTAACCGCTATGAAGCATGTGGGGGTGAATGTGGCAGCGGACATACTGATGAGTAGCGGGTACGCTGGCGTGAAAGCCGGCTTCATAGTTGTCTCCGCAGACGATCCCAGCGCACACAGTAGCCAGAACGAGCAGGACAACAGGTGGTACGGGTATTTAGCGCATATACCCGTCGTCGAGCCAAGTAGCGTTAGGGATGCCTACAGGCTGATTAAGACGGCCGTGGAGGTCAGCGAGAAGTACAACCAGCCCGTTATGTTTAGGACCACGACGAGGGTAAGCCATAGCAGGCAGTACATTGAGCTAGAGGGCGACATCTCAGCCTCTAGGAGTTGTAGAGGGTTCTTCGACAAGGATATCTCGAGGTGGGTTCTAATACCAGCCCACGCTAGGAGGTTGAAAGAGCGGGTTGTCAAGCTGTGGAGGAGTATTGAGGAAGCAGAGTGGGGGCCGCCTCTAGCCGAGATATACAACCCGGGTAAAAAGAAGGTCGTGATAGCGCCTGGAATAGCCTTCGCGCACGTAGCCGAGGCCCTGGACAGGTTGTCCGCCTGGGGGGATGTGACTGTTCTGAAACTGAACTTAACAGCTCCTGTACCGGTTAAGCCTGTGTTGAACGCGGCATCAGAGGCAAGCGAAATCCTCGTGGTTGAAGAGCTGGATCCCGTAGTAGAGCTACATGTAAGAGCAATCCTCAACAAGCACGGGGTTAGGGCGATTGTGAGGGGTAAAGACCTCATACCTGAAGAAGGCGAGCTGAGTCTAGAGAGAGTCCTGCCCGGCGTAGCTAAGTTCCTGGGTAGAGACTTTGCGATCCCGCAGACGGCCAAGCTGGTTGAGGAGGCCAGGATACCTCCCAGGCCCCCTGTTCTATGCCCTGGATGCCCGCATAGATTAACCTACTATATCCTGAAGACTGCTGCCAACAAGCTTAGACTCAGGAATGTGATCTACACAGGGGACATAGGTTGCTACACGCTGGGATACCAGAAGCCTTTTGAAACCCAGATGACCTGTTTCGAGATGGGCGGCTCTATAGGTGTCGCACACGGGTTGAGCAAAGTTGTGGAGGAGCCCGTTATAGCTGTGATAGGTGACTCGACTTTCTTCCACGCCGGCATACCTGGGTCCATAAACCTCGTCTACAACAACGGGAGGGCTATGATAGTCGTGTTAGACAACTACACGACGGCCATGACTGGCCACCAGCCTCACCCCGGGACAGGCCTAACCGCAACAGGCTCCAAGGCCCCTGTGGTCGAGCTGGTTGAGGTCTTGAAGTCCATTGGCTTCAGCGTCTACGTGATAAACCCCCTCCACATAAGAGAGTCTCTCGACACTGCTGTGAAGGCGCTTGAAGAATACCTTAGGGGAGGCAGAGTGGCTATAGTTTCCAGGATGAGGTGCTCACTCGAGGCTGCTAGGCTCTCAAGGGAGATGAAGGTCAGCCTACCCGTTTACGCTGTCGACGAAGACAAGTGCACTGGTTGCATGGCGTGCGTGAACCTGACAGCCTGCCCGGCGATAATTGTACCAGAGAATTCGAAGAAGCCTGTAATACTCGAGGACATGTGCCTCGGCTGCGGATTATGCGCATACGTGTGCCCGTATAAGGCGATTTACGTGAAGAAGCCTGGCGGAGAGGGGTGGGAGAAGCTGTACACTGAGAGAACTATCTCGTGAGGTGCTCTTGATGCCCGGGAAGTTCAATATCCTGATAGCAGGCGTGGGCGGCCAGGGGGTTCTAACGCTTGGAAGCCTCATAGCCTGGGCGTCGACGCTATCGGGTATTGATGTCACGGTTGCCGAGACGCATGGCCTGAGCCAGAGAGGCGGTAGCCTGACAGTCCACGTGAGGCTGAACAATAACCAAACCCCCCTTATACCCCCAGGCGAGGCTGATCTCCTGATAGGCCTAGAGGCGATCGAGGCTGTCAGGTACTCATATTATGTAGGGGATAGAGGAATTCTAGTTGTCAACAAGCTTAGACTACCCCCGCCTCTAACCAAACCCCCTAGTTTAAGAGAGCTGGAGGAGGGCTTGAGGAGGGCTTTCCCGGGTAGGGTCTATTTCTACGATGCGGAAAAAGAGGCGAAGCAGCTTGCCGGCTCAGCTTTGTTCTCGAATGTCCTGTTACTAGGATACTCTCTGGGTGTAGACGGGAGGTTTAGGAGTCTTCTAGACCCGGCTAGAGTCGAGGAGGCTATCCAATTAATTTTCTCGAGGAAAACAGCCGAGGCTAACTTAAGGGCTTTCAAGCATGGTTTAAGCCAGGGGTTGAGCGTTGCCGCGGGAGGAGCTGGTGGACATCCTGGATAAGGTAATAGAAGCCTTGGATAGGATAGAGGCTTTGATCGCTAGGCTCAGCGTTAGCGAGGAGGCTTCAAAGGGCGTTGTCTACCAGATATACCAGAATTTAATCGAGGCTAGAGAGGAGGCTGTCAGGGCGAGGCTCATCGCACGCAACCTCTCGTCGGGTAAAAGTGAGTGAAATGATATCTATCGGCCGTAGGGTTTTCGAGAACGTTAGGAGCGATATGATAGTCCACTACGGTAAGTTCAATGTGAGAGGTTTATGTGTAGCTGGCACAATAGTCTTGGTTGGAAGCGGCTCGGGGGACTGGATCGCGGGAGAAGAATGTGTGGTGGTAGCTGAGAAAGGGCTCGTCAAACTCGGGAGAGTTGACTGCGTTAAGGCATACCTCCTCGGCTTTAACGGGAGAGTTATCGCGGGAAACGTCTCAGCTGAAATAGGATTCGTCAAGAAGGCTAGAATAGGCTATCTAAAAGCCGGCCTAGCGTTTATAGGAGCTGAAACAATTGTAACCAACGCTTTCATCTCGAACGCCGTGTTCCTGGATCCGCATGTATGGTTTAAAGCCGAGCCAAACATTAATGTTGCTGAATACAAATACCCTGCCCTCGGGTCTTAGGGCGTTTTAAATGGATCTTATCGGGATAGACAAGAAGAATGTTGAGAAGGTTGGTAGGCTTCTGAGGAAGCACTCCCTCACTCTACCTAAACTAGACGTCTACGACCAAAGGTTCTACCCTCCGGCTGACGCGGATAAAGAGGAGGTTGCCAGGTACCTGATCGTAATGGTCGCAATGGACCACAGGCTCAGCAGGCCTGGCAAACCCTATGAGGCGTGTCTAGGAGACGGGTGCTACCATGGGGCAGACTTATTGTACAGGCTTGGAAAACTAAAGTTCGATGAAGACCCCTCTTTCTTCGCCCCCGAGAGGCTCTCAACTATTAGGGTGGAGGAGGTTGTTAACTGGCTGAGCGTAGGAAACGCGTCTCCCCCTGACCCCGAGGTTAGAACCCTCTTGCTCAGGGATATTGGTTTGAAACTGGAGAAACTTTGGGGTGGCTCCGCCCTAAAGCTGATAGAATCCACCGGGGGTAGGGTGAGGGGTGGCCTGGGAGACCCAGGGTTGGCGGATTACATGAGGGTTTTCAGGGCTTATGAGGATCCTGTTGAGAAGAAGACGATGCTCCTGGCTAAATTCCTTAAGGCGAGAGGTATCTTCAACCCGATCCAACCCGTAGATGTAGCCGTGGACAACCACCTGACAAGACAGGCCCTGAGGCTAGGCTTCGTCTCTGTCTCAGGCGAGTTATGGTCGAAGATAAAGAGCGGGGTGGAGATAAGTCCCGAGGAGGATATACTGCTCAGGCTGAGCGTTAAGCTCTCCTTCAGACACCTGTCTTATTCCACTGGGTTGGCGGCTGAAGTCCTAGACGACTTCTTCTGGCTACACGGGAGAAGCGTGTGTTTAAGGGATAAGCCTGACTGCGAGAAATGCATCTTCAGAACCGTCTGCGCGGCCTACAGGAACAAGAGTTTTATGGTGAACGAGCCCGTCTACTACAATACATGGTATTACTAGGGAGGTTTAACTATGCCTGGCGATGTCAAGCTGAGAGACATTCTAGGGATGGGCAGGCTTGAAAGGATTGTGATGGAGTACTTTGTCAAGAACATCAGCGTCGGCGAGATAATCGCTCTGATAGAGCTTAGAGAGGAGGTTAAGAGGCGTGTAGCGAGAGGTGAAAGAGACCTGGTTCCGGAGCTAGATGACGTTGTAATTGAAAGGGAGATCTCGAGAACCATATCCAAGCTTATTTCAGCGGGCTACCTAGAGTACAAGGGTGGAGTCTACAACCTCTCGAAACCCCTTATAGAAGAATTAAAGAGGAGGTTCAACAGGCTGGATCCGGGTGTGCCCAAGAACCTGGAAAACCTATAGCCCGCCTATATTTTGAGCGCGGGTTATCAAGCTTAATGCCTCTACGATCTAAGTTGTGAGCGTAAGCTCGATAGGATAACCGGAAAGCCTGAGGAGGCTATGAGGAAGCGGGTTTAAGGCAACGTTCCTCAAGGTGTGTTAAAGCCGAAAAATGTAGATACAGGTATACGTTAGCTCTTGCGATTTACCTGAGTATAGGTTTTCGGCTGTTGGCCAGGAATTGAATGCGGTATACTCTTGGCTAGGCCCGGGCTCAGTCCTCTCAAGTTATTGGATAACCGCCTCCCACACTAACCGTCTTCAATTGGCGAGGAGAGAGAACTAGACAGCGGATTGAAAACGCCTTTTAATGTAGTGGTACTAGCACTGTTCTCAGGCAGTTTTTCTCGAGCTTATAGTATAGTTTAAGAATCTTCTCGGAGTCTCCTTTTAGGAGGAATATATTAACACACATGTTGTCTGTGTGACTGTGCTGGTAGCTAACTATAACGTCTTTAAACTCCTCGAGGTTTAAACCCAGCTCCCCTTTTGTGATCGCCAGGCACACCCCTAGACAGTTATGCCTCTTCTTATAGTGCTTGATGGACGCCAGGTAGTTTCCCAGCGCTGAAGCCACCACGGTCGACCTGTCGACACCGCACTCACGGCTCACATCGTCGAGCTCGCTCGCGAGGTCTTCGGGTATGCTAACCCCGAACCTCCTCCTCAAATCCTCTTCACCAGCAGGCTAGACGCGTAGATGAGGAGCATGAGCAGACCGGCTACACCTGGCGGCGGCAGGTTGAATATTATACTGAGGTGCAGGCCTATAAGGCTTGAGGCGACACTAGACAGCACGGCTGTCTCCACAGACGCCTTATAGCTCTTCGCGATGGAGAACGCTATCGCCGGGGGCATTAGTATGAACACGTGCTCCATGATGTAGCCCGTGACCTTCAGCATGCCGACTGTATTCAACCCCAGCAACGTGTATGCGAGCAGGTCGTATGCCCGCGTGTCAACCCCCGCGATCTTAACGGCCACTCTATCCAAACCTATTGAAGCCTGCTCATGGTATGTTAGAATGAAGGCTGAGAGTGTGAACAACATTATTGCAAGACATGAATATACCTCGGCCTGGGACGCAAGCAGGGGGTCACCTATTATCAACCCCGCGAGGTTGTATGGAACCGGCACTCTAGTTAAGACAAGGTACGCTGCTATAACGCTGAGGGACGTCGAGGAGCCTACGAAGATGGATGTAGCTATGGATGGCTCTACTTGTCTGTGTATCATGTACCCCACGGTATACGTGAGGGCCAGCCCGATCGCGATGGACAAGGGTATTTCGGCGCCACTACCTAGAATTGCTGTCAATAGGATCCCAAGCGTCACTGCGAGGAGGCTTACATGAGGCATCTCGGCCGCCAGGTAGAATATTTTCCTGTAGGCGACTATAATGCTGACGAGAGAGAAGCTGAAGGAGGCGGATGCCACCACTAATACCCAGTAAGGGTTGTATAGTAGTGAAAGGCCTACTGCGTAAATTATGATCGCAACCGCGAGGAGTAGCTTCATCTCCACTTCCTAGCCACCACCTGATAGATTATTACAACCACGATTATTGCGACAGCTACCCCCACCAAAACTACGCCGACCCAGGGTGACGTGGTTGAGGGCGAGATGGTGGTCGACGTGGGAGTGGGGGGACTGCTCGAAGAGGTGTTTGACATCTGCCCCATAATGAAATCGTATTTGTCTAGCATCGAGTTGGGGTATGCCTCACTGTAGAGTTCAATGATCTTTACACCGTACATTCTAGCCCAATCCTCAAGCTGGCGGCTGGCAGTTGGGTTATCACTACCGTATAATGTTACTAGGACATAGCTTACACTCCCGTTCGCCATCAACGACCTGAACGTAGACACCTCCTCGGGGGTTGCCGGTAGCTCCTCCTCTTTTACAAGTAGGCCTATTAAATCCAGCCCAAGCCACTTAGCGACGTACACAGTGTATGGTAGGTCTCCCACGGCGACTCCACGGAGGCGTGGCGCCGTGGCGAATAAGTCAGCGACTTTCTCAGCAATACTCCTAGCCTTCTCCATATAGCACGATGCCTCGCTCGGATTTAGAGCCGCGAGGGTTTGAGATATATTCCTCACGAAGAGGAGGTAGTTTAACGGGTAGTAGGTAGGCATATGGTAGTCCGGCTGCCCTGTCGAGGGGTTGACAGCCACCATAAGCCCCGGTATCTCGAGGATGTTGACGAGAGCTCCTTTCAACACGCCTGTTCTCCACAACTCCTCAATCTTAACCTCAAAACCTGTGTGGCCTGTGGAGACAATGAGATCCGCCGACTTCAACTTCTCGATATCGCCTGGGGTCAGAGAGTACTCGTGGGGATCCACTCCCGGCGGGAGAAGGCTTTCCACAACATCGCTCCCGCAAACAAGATTACCGACATCATAAGCCAAGCCCGGGAAAGTAGTTATAACCCTGAGACCCCTGGGGCCCTCCGAGCTAACTAGGGGAGCGGAAAAGGCGAAAATAAATGTTATTATTAATAGGTAAGCGATCCTCAAGCCAACCCCTTATGCACAATCCACAACGCAGGTTTAAAAATCTTGTGCACAATAATGAGAACCGGGTGAAGGCTTGGAGATAGAACTACTGGATTTGAGGGTGAAGAGGGATAGCGCCCTTGTCTTCGATGGTTTAAACCTCGAGTTCAAAGGCCCCGGGCTCATCCAGGTTATCGGGCCCAACGGGGCTGGAAAAACTACTTTATTCCTCACAATGCTTGGTTTAATAAAGCCCGTTAAAGGGAGGGTTATCTTCGACGGCGTCGACGTGACAGGCAGGCCCGAGATGCTTAGGGGTAAAGTCGGCTATATGCCCCAGGTATTTGACATCGACCTTAACACGCCTTTCACGGTGTGGGAGCTCGTGGACTGCTGTTTCAGGATGCATAAGCCGTGGCCTAGATTGTTTGTCCGAGACCACGAGGCCGTTTCCCAGGCCCTTGCCAAGGTTGGTTTAGGTAGAGATGTTTGGCATAAGAGGATTTCCGATTTATCGGGGGGTGAGAGACAGAGGGTTTTCCTTGCAAGAGCCCTCGTCTCTGACCCAGAGGTTCTGGTGCTAGATGAGCCTCTAGCCAACATAGACCCGAACGGGAGGGCTCTGATGGCCGAGATCATAGGGGGTTTAAGCAGGGAAAAGCTTGTTATAGTCTCCTCCCACGACCCGGGGATATTGCTGAAGTGGACTACCAGGATACTGATTTTGAATAAGAGCTTGTATGCCTACGGTAGACCAGAGGAGGTTTTAACACCTGAAGTACTAAGCAAGTTCTACGGGTTTGGATGGGAGGTTGTCGAGAAGAGAGTTCAAATATATGACTTCCACAGGTAGTAGCAATACTCCAACTCTGAGACTGCTCGAGGGCGAGGTTGTAGTTTACAACGGTTTAGGCTGGATTGTAAAGGGCTACCAGCACCCTGAGAAAAGCGTCATCGCGTATCCGAGATACGATTTGCTTAACCGGAGGAAGCTGGTAAGCCACGAGGTTATGAGGCTCGTCGAAGAACACGCTGAGTGGTGGGGTTGCCTGAAGGTCAACGCACCCCTCCTACCCCTAGATAGAATCGCTGAGCACAGACCGCTGATGATGGTACCGAGCGCGGTTGAAGAGATAGCGTGGATGCTGGAGTTAAACCCCCTTCAAGTTGAGGTTACCGGTAGCTACCTCGTCAACCCCGAGGAGGCGGGGGATATCGATGTTGTCGTGTACGGGGCCACCGATGAGGTTGCCGAAAGAATTAGGCTTCTAATTGAGAGAGGGGTGTTTAAGAGGCCTAGTCTCTGGATCCTCTACAGAGAGTTCACTATTAAACACGTTGGAGCACTTGACGTAGAGACGTACCTGGCCTCGAAGTCGAAGACTATCCTCAGCCTAACCCTTGGGGGCAAAAACGTGAACCTCAGGCTCTACAGGTATAAGCGTGGCTTCAACATGTGCGTCGACCCTGTTGAATCAAGGAGGGGTTTCAGGGGGGTGATCGAGCTCACCGATCAAGCAAACCCTATACTTCCCTCTCGGAGGAAAGCCGTGCTGGAGGGAGAGGAGGTCTACTTTGAAACCCACAGGGAGCTTTACGCCGAGTTACCGCCCGGACTCTACTACGTGGAGGGCGATTTAGAGGTGAGGAAGAGCGGTGTGTACATTGTGGCTGATAGGGGTAGAGTGGTGGGAGTTAAAGGAGGGGGTAAAAAAGGAGGATAGCCTGCTTAAAACAGTTCTACGGCTTCACACCCGCCTTCTTGATAATGCTGTAGACGTAGTCGGGTGTTAGCGGGTGCTTGCTGACTAGTTTATTGGCTTCTCTACTCCTCAACGCGTTCGCGACAGCGTTGGCTATCGAGGGGGCTATAGCCACTATAGATGGCTCGCCCAGACCTTTGGCGCCGAATGGAGCGTGGTAGTACCCTGCTTCAACGAAGTATACGTTGAATTTCTCCGGCGTGTCCAGTGCAGTGGGTATGTGGTAGGTGCTCAAGTTGGTGTTGAGCAACCTGCCCTCAGAGTCGTAGTACAGGTCCTCCATTAATGCGTAGCCCATGCCCTGTATGTAGCCTCCGATAGCGTGGAGCTCGGCGCCAGTCCTGTTCACTACTCTACCTATATCATACACTGTCGTAGCCTCCTTCACCCTCACGAGACCGGTCTCCAAGTCTACTTCTACATCGCTGACAATAGCGCCGTAGGTGTAGGTGAAGTACGGGGCACCAGTGCCAGTCTCCTCATCCCACTCCGCTGGGGGCGCCCTGTAGTACCCGAACTCCTGTAATGGCACGCCCTTCCAGAACGCCTGCTCCACGAGCTCCCTCCAGGTTATAGTGTGCGAGGGGTCGTCTCTACAATACACCTTGGGAGCCTCTATGACAACGTCATCTGGGCTCTTGCAACCGAGTAGGCTGGCCGCGAGCTGGTCTAGCCTCTTCCTCAGCTTGTAGGCTGCCACTAGAGTCGCGTTCCCGCCCATGGCCGTGGACCTTGAGGCGACGGTTGGGCCTGCGTCAGGGGTGGCTGATGTGTCGGCTAGCTCGACCTTAATGTAGTGGGGTGGGACACCCAGCACCTCAGCGAGGATGTTTATTAAGCCTTGAATAGCTCCCTGGCCCATGTCTGTTAGACCTGTCCTGAAGACGATTGAACCGTCCCTCTGTATTATCACTGAGACGCTTGAGTAGTCAGCCCCCTCCGCCCCAATGCTGTTCCCGTGGTAGAATATCGCTATCCCAATACCCCTCCTCACGGGTCCCTTCAGGGAGGCGTAGAGCCTCCTCTTCTCATACCACCCGCTCAACTCGACAGCCTTCTTAATAGCCTCCTCTAAGCCGACGCCGTGGTCTAGCAACTGTCCGTGGACAGTTCTATCACCATTCCTCAGGATGTTCTTGAGCCTGAATTCAACTGGATCCATCCCGAGTTCTTCAGCGAGTATATCCATCTGCCTTTCAACGGGGAAAGTGACCTGCGGGTTACCGAATCCTCTGAAGGCTCCTCCCGGAATCTTATTCGTGTAGACGGCAACCACATCGACCTTAGCGTTCCTAACCTTGTAGGGCCCAGTGCTATGGACTACAGCCCTCCACGCAACGAATGGGCCTAGGCTAGCGTAGGCTCCCTTGTCGAGAATTATCTTAGCCTCCACTCCCAGGAGCGTGCCGTCTCTAGAGGCAGCATGCCTATACCACGATATCGTCCTGTGCCTCTTAGTGTGGCCTATTATAGACTCCTCACGAGTGTGGAGTAGGACTGCCGGCCTCTTGAAGCGGATTGCGGCTAAAGCCGCTTTAGCTGCGATCTCGTTCCCGACGTCCTCAGCGCCACCGAACCCACCGCCTAGAGCCGGGGCTATAACCCTAACCATGTTGAACGGCAGGCCGAGGACGTTGGCCACCGCTTTCCTGGTGTCGAACGGGCACTGGGTCTTAGCGTAGATTGTGACGCCTCCATCAGCCTCCGGTATGGCTATCGCGGCCTCCGGCTCTATGTACGCGTGCTCCTGGAAGGGCGTCTCATATTTGTTTTCAACCACGACGGCCGCTTCCTTGAACGCTTTCTCCACGTCGCCGACCCTGATCTTATACCTCGTCAGTATGTCGCTCCCACGCTCATCGTGTATGAGCTCGTGCGGCTTCTCCTGGAGGGTCTCTGGATCGATTATCTCGAGCGGGTCTAAGTATACTTTGAGGGGCTCGTAGTCAACGCTAACGAGCTCCCCGGCTTCCCTAGCGTTCTCCAACGACTCGGCTACGACAAGAGCCACCGTGTCGCCGATGAACCTGACCTTCCTGTCGGCTATGAGCGGCTGGTCTGGTATGACGTAGCCCACATCGTTTATCCCAGGTATATCCCTCGCGGTGAGGACAGCTAGTACGCCAGGGTATTTCAACGCATCGCTCACGTCCAGCCCCTTAATCCTCGCGTGCGCGTACTTCGCTCTCACGCTGTAAACGAAGACGGGGTTCTTGATGAACCTCAGCAGGTCGGCTGTGTAAACAGGCTGTCCGGAGATCTTCGAGATCGCGTCCCATCTCACGACATCTTTACCGACGTACTTGAACTCCTCGGTCTTCTTCTCCTTTGTCTTGTAGAATATTTCCTCGACGATTTCAACGTAGTCGGGTTTACTCATCTACATCACCTCGCGAGGACTTTCAAATGATATTTCTCCCTAACCTCTTTCTCGTCGAAGTATATTTTACCCTCCTTGATGTATTTAGCCGCTCTCTTAACAGCCTCAAAGTATAATGGGTAGCTACCGCACCTGCATAAGACGCTTGAGAGCCAGCGGCGTATCTCTTTCTCAGAGGGCTCCTTGACTCTATCCAACAGGGCTTTCGTTATCATTATGAAGCCTGGTGTACAGAAGCCGCACTGGACACCCCTCGCCTCAATGAAGGCGACCTGGATAGCGTGGAGCTTGCCCTGTGGTGCTAGACCCTCCAACGTGGTTACCTCAGCGCCGTCTAGTCTAGACGTCAAGGTGAGGCAAGAGTGAACCGGGTTCCCGTTGACCAGCACGATGCAGCTACCGCACTCGCCTCTGCCACAGCCTTCTTTAACACTAGATATGCCAAGCCTGTTGCGGAGGGTGTCCAACAGCCTCTCCGTCGGCGGGACATCGAGGTCGTACTTGACTCCGTTGACTGTTAGGGAGACCTTGACCATCCTACTCACCCCTAATCCTCTCGTAGGCTAGTTTCAAACCTCTCTTCAACGAGACCTTCGACATCTCCAGCCTGTACTCCGCCGTCGCCCACCAGTCTGTCACTCTCGTCATCTCGCTTGGAAGTATTTTCTCGGCGGCCTCCTCAACGACCTCGCTTGAAAACCTCTTGCCCCGCAAGAACTCCTCTGTCTTAACCGCTCTAGCAGGTATCCTCTTCCCTGAAACCATGTCGAAGGCTATCCTGACATCTTTGATCACGTCGTCCTCAAGGTGGAGGTATGTGGCCTCGGTTACAATACCCGCGATTAAGATTTCCCTTCTATCGAATTTTATGAATGAGCTGCTGGACTCAGCCGGGGGCTCCTTGAAGCTGACCTCCACCAGTAGCTCGTTAGGGTTTAAAGCTGTCTTCCTCTTGTCAACTATGTACTCGCTGAGCTTCAACTCCCTCACACCCTTGACGCTCTCGAGTTTGACGTTTGCGTCGAAGGCCAGTAGGAGCGTGATGTAGTCGCTGTATTGTGTGGCCGCGTTGAGATTACCGCCAATAGTTGCCTCGAACCTTAAAGCCATGGTTCCGAACTTCTCCCATACGTCCACGAACCCGGCGTACCTCTTGTCGCTGTGGAGTATAGTCTGGCTTAAATCGTAGATTGAAGTTAAAGCCCCTATCTTCACGACCCCGCCTTCAACTTTCACATATGATAGGGTTTTCTTCAGAGGGTTCAAGTCCAGGAGGTACTTCGGCGGCTTGATCTTCTTATCTCTAATGAGTAGCAGTAGCTCTGTTCCACCAGCTATAGGTTTCACGTCGGGCGCATGCTTATCCAGGAACTCGAGGGCATCGCTGAGGCTCTTAGGCTTATATATGCTTATAGTCTCTATAACGATCACCTTTATCCCGTCAACCTATATCTCACCTGACGCCCGGTATAAATCCTTTTCATTTTGTTGGAAGTCCCGAGGAGAGAAAGTAATTTATACTCCGCCCCCGATAGAATACACGCCGAGGTGGTATACGTGAAAGTCTGCAACAGTATAATAGACTGCATAGGCAACACGCCGATCATAAGGCTATCCAAGGCTATCCCGAGCGATGTGAAAGCAGAGATATGGGGTAAAATGGAGTTCGTGAACCCTTCAGGTAGCGTCAAGGACAGGATGGCGTACTACATGATAAAGAAGGCGATGGAGAGAGGTGAGTTGAAGCCTGGTATGACCCTTGTAGTCCCCACCACGGGCAACACCGGTATAGCCTTCTCCGCGATAGGGTCATTCATGGGTTTCAAAGTGTTGATCGTGATACCCCAGGAAATGAGCGCGGAAAGGTTCATGCTGATGAAGCTGTTCGGCGCTGAATTCCTGTTCACCCCAGGCGGCGAGAGCGATGCTGGCATAGCCTTGGAGACAGCTAAGAAGCTCGCTGCAGAGCACCCTGATAAATACTACTTCTTCGACCAGTGGAGCGACGAGGCAAACGTTGAAGCACACTACGAGACAACGGGCAAGGAGATACTCCAGCAGATCGGATGCCCAGACGCCTTCGTAGCCCAGGTCGGCACTGGCGGAACCCTCATCGGCGTAGCCAAGAGGTTGAAGGAGGAGTGCAAGAATGTGATAGTAGCCGGGGCTGAGCCAGCCGAGTGCCCGGTTGCAGCCTACTGGTTCAAGACAGGTAAGCCGGGGCCGTGGGGGAGGCACGAGGTTGAGGGTGTTGGAGACGGCTTCATACCTGATATCATCATGAGGTATAAGCACCTTCTAGACGACTTCGTGACCGCGAGCAGTGAAGAGTCTATTCAAATGGCGAGGAAAATCGCGAAGCTGGAGGGCTTGCCTGTTGGTATAAGCAGCGGAGCCAACGTGGTCTCAGCTATTAAGCTGGCGAAGGCCCGCAACCTCGGGAGCAACGCTAAAGTGGTAACTATCCTGCCAGACTACGCTGCCAGGTACTTCTCGACAAGGCTCTTCAAGAAGAAGAGGGAGATCGCTAAGAGAGAACAGATTTTAAGCGAGCTGGATCTCTAGCCTCGGGTTTTTAACATTAAACCCCCTCCTCCTTTTTAACATTTTGCGAACCAGCTGAACTAAGACCCTGGTTAAAA
>JAEMPJ010000001.1:95398-101123 GCA_022759365.1 Thermogladius sp.
CGAACAGCGCTGAGTCGAGTAGGAGGTTCTACGTGTTTGAGACCACGTCGTACAATTTCTCCGTCAACATCTCCTCGGGTCTGGCAAACGCCCTGGCTCTCAGGGTATTGAACTTCGACGTTTTCGAGATAGGTTTGCTTACCTCGACCAGAATCTTCTCATACGCTTTATCCCAGCTCCCCGGGGTATTCTTCCCCGATAGCGTTAGGAGGAATAGGAAGCTTATATGGAATATAGGCGGCGCAGTGAATAGGATAGGTTTGTCCCTCAGCATCCTGAGCGTCTTCACAACTCATCCCCTCAGCTTCCAATACCTTCTCGGTTTAACGGCTGTCACCCAGTTCGCGGGCGGGCTGGCGGGTGTTGCCGCAGGAGACCTTCTAGGCGACTTAGTGAGCTTGGAGGAGGCCCCTAGCTTCTGGTCTAGGATCAACAAGCTCATCTACATTTCAACAATCCTATCCCTGCTCACTGGATCCCTGATCTTCCTCACGGTGAGAAACCTCCTGGAAGCCTACATACTCGTCTACAGTCTAGCCTTGGCTTCCGCCCTCTTCTCAACCGTGATGTTGCTCATGATCAAGGATCCCGGGCCCAGCGACCTAAACGGGCTCAGCAAGATAGGGTACTCGAGGAATAAAGTGCACAGTAGGATAACCGTGGTGTCCTTCACCAACGACACCTATAAATACCTGGCGTTGCAACTCTTATTCAACTACTCTGTAAACCTACCAGCCCCCTTCTGGGATTACCTTGTGCTGAATGTTCTCGGCGGTAACGAGATTATAATACTCGTGAAGAACATGAGCGGGCTACTTGCCAAGTTTTTCTCAATAGAGTTCTGGAAGAAGAATCTCCTGGAGAAGGGGTCGAACAACACTCTCAGCCTCGGGATGGCTTCTACAAGCCTTGTACCAGTAGCCTACATAGTAGCCCCCTCAGCCTGGATGACTATTCTAGCTGAAGCTTACAGTGGTTTCGCTTGGTCTTCCCTCGATTTAACGAACGCGATGTACACGTTTTATCTAACACCCAGCGAGCAGAGACCAGCCTACATATCAGTCCTAAGCCTCTCCACAAACCTAATCGCTTCACTAGCCTCCTTCACAGGCTCCCTGATCGCGGGGATCACGGGCTCCATATATCCCCCGTTTATCATCTCCTCAATAATGAGGGTTGCCAGCGGCGGGATAACGCATAAGCTGGCACCCGAGATCAACCACAACCGGGGCATGGGGGGTAAGGGGTAAACTCCCTTAAACGCGTTTTAAACACATGGTTTATTCGGGTAGTTGCCGACTTAGCTTATTGGAAGTGTTTCCATGAGTAAACAGGGGCCTAGTATCCCCAATTACTGTGTGCTGTGTAGGGGCAGGGGATGGTGCGGTCTAGCCTACTGTCCCATACTTGTAAAACAGTACGTCCACCTAAGGCTGAGCCCTCTGACCTTCAAGAAGGATCTCTTCGGCTCATCACCCCCCTCGGTTTTTGTGGGTAGATACGGCTACCCTGCTGTTAGAGTAGGGGTGAGCGTGCCTCCTGAGACAGGGGACACATCCATTTACGACCAGCCTGAGAAATGGGTTGACCTCGGGCTCAACACTATATTAAACTACCGGTTGACGCTAGTCCTCGGCTTTAAAGTAAATGATAAAAGGGATGTAGAGAACCCGCTGGTAAGGGCTTTCCAGGAGGTGGCGTTGAGCGTTAAACCAGTGGATGTCGAGGTAAGATTATCAAAGCCCCCGAAACCCGATCTCCTCCTCGACGAGACCAACCCACCAATAGGCCCTAGAAGCCCCATCGAGGCGTATAGAGTGGACTCGAACCCGAGTATACCCAGGCATGTCGACAAACTGTATAACGATGAGGTCAAAGCCCACGAGGCAGTCCTATATCTCTACGAGAACGGGCTACCGGTCTCCTACATCCAGAGGGCCTTCAGCATAGGTGCATTCGGTAGGAAGAGGGATAGGGTTCTAGTGCCGACAAGGTGGAGTATTACAGCAGTAGACTCAATTATATCGCAGAGCCTTATCCGCGAGATAAAAGGCTACGAGCCCTTAAGCGAGTTCAGGGTGTACGAGCACCGGATCCACGACAACCTTTTCATAGCGGTTCTAGCACCGAGGAAGTGGGGCTTCGAGTGGATGGAGGCCTGGTGGCCTGGGTCAACGTGGAACCCGGCTGGAGGAGAAGTGGAGGTTGAAGGAGACTACGAGCTCTACAGGGGGAGGAGCGAGTACCCATCTATAGGTGGATGCTACTTCGCAAGCCGCCTCGCCACAGCCGAGCACCTGCGGAAGCTTAAGAGGCAGGCGATGGCAGTCCTCTTGAGGGAGATTTACCCTGGGTTCAACCTGGCGATCGGGGTATGGTTTGTGAGGGAATCTCTTAGAAAGGCATATGAGAAAGGGCCCGTCCTAGTGACGAGCGAGATCAGGGAGGTATTAGAGTACATTGACAAAGAGACCAAGCTTGGGGCGAGGCGGTGGGTGAAGGCGTCCAGGCTCCTACAGCTCCTGGCCAAAACTGAGGAGATAACCAGGTTCACGACGAATAGGGGTGGGCCGGCATAAAAATTATAGAGGTCAAGGTCTCCAAAGCCCTGTCTAAAAGCGGCTTGCCTGACCTAGACTACGCTTTAAATCCCTACATAGGCTGCTACCACGCCTGTAGCTACTGCTACGCTAGGCTTTACACGAGGATGAGAGAAGTCGCCGAGAAATGGGGTGATGTGGTGGCGGTGAAAGTGAACCTAATAGACGTCCTGAGGAAAGAGGCTGTGGCGACAAGCAAGGGGGTTGTGGGAGTGGGGACTATAACAGACCCCTACCAGCCGGTTGAGGCCACCTACAAGCTTACGAGAAAATCGCTTGAAATCCTCCTCCAGTCCGGTTTTAAAGTCAGCATTCAGACCAAGAGCCCCCTGGTGACCAGGGATCTCGACTTGCTCGCGAGGTATAGGGGGAGAGTCGACGTCGGCTTTACTATTACAACTCTGAAGAGGGAGGTGGCCTCGCAGATAGAGCCCAGGGCGCCCCCGCCCGAGGAGAGAGCCCGGGCCCTTCGGGTTCTATCGGATAGCGGGATCAAGACATGGGTTTTCTACGGCCCGATCATACCTGGTTTAAACGACGATGACTCGACTATTGAGAGCCTCATCCAGCTAGCTAGGTCAACTAACTCGGAGCTCTACTACGACAGCCTCCACGTCAAGCCTTTCATGCTCGCCGACCACCCCCTCACTCCATACGCTAAGCTGGCGGAGGTGTATAGGTGGGATGAGCTGTTCAAGCGAATAGAGGGGAGGTGCCGGGAGTACAGCGTTGACTGCAAGCCTGGCCTAACCAGGAACAAGCCTTCAATATCCATCAAATCTTTCTTAAAGTAAAGCAATATGTATATCTAAAGGAATCGCGTTTATAGGCTGTGGTGGAGGATACGCGTTGCTATAAGATCCGGCCTGGAGAGGAGTGGCCGAATATAGCGGTAGTCTACGACTGCCCTGTTGAGTTCGAGTACGGGAATGTAGACGACATTAAGGAAAAGATATCTGGTATCTTCGGGGAACTAGGGGTTAAGGGCTCGGTGGAGTTCTCCAGCAATGAGGCTATTGGTTCAAGGACAATGCTATTTAGACTCCACTTTAAGCCCGAGGGCTACGAAAGCGCTTACATCGGGGTCAGGCTAGTAGCCGCGGGGAGTAAAGTTAGGAGAGTGCTGTTGATCCTCCCCCGCGAACTAGAGGCTCTGTTAGGGGTCGTAGAGAGCAGGCTGGAGATTGGAGAATACAATCCGGAGAGGGATCTAAAGGTGAGGGAAAACATCCCCCTTGACGAGCAAACATACATCCCCTACCCAGTCATCTACGCTGTGAAGGGGTTGCCGCAGGTCAGCCCCAGTGAGTGGCTTCTCGAGGTTAAAGGTCTTGTTGAAAAAGGCGTTGTGTTGAAGTACGAGGACTTGGTGAAGCAACCGCTGAAAACCATAACGGTCGACTTCCACTGTGTTACAGGGTGGAGCGTGAGATCCAGGGTATACCGAGGGGTGGATGCCAAGTACATCTTGGAGGCTGCCAGGCCGCTTAGCGTTGCGAAATGGGTTTACGCTAGGGGCTACGACGGCTACTCAGCTGTGGTACCCTTCGAGGAGTTCTCAAAAGGCCTGCTCGTCTTGTACGAGGGTGATAAGCCTCTACCAATGGAGCACGGAGGGCCGGTTAGACTACTGTTCCCCCAGTTGTATGGGTGGAAGAGCGTTAAGTGGGTGAGAACCATTGAGTTCGCTGAGAAGTATAGGGATGGATACTGGGAGGTTATGGGCTACCACCCTAGGGGGAGAGCTGACTTCGGGGAGAGGTTTAAGGAGTTTTGACCAGCATTAGATTCGACTCCTTAGAGTACTACTCGACGCTCCTATCCTACTCCATAGCGCTGGAGGCCTCGGCCTACCCTAAACCAGGGAACACGCATAGGCTATCCGAGTACCCTGATAAACCCTACCTCGCATTCATCTTAAACTCCATGGTGTTTCAGAGAGCCTTCGAGGAGGCTGCTAGGAAGGCGTACATGGGTCAGCGCGTGGGTGTTGGTGAAGTCGTCTACAACGCCGTGAGCCCTATGATGAGGTACAGCGGGTTCAACACATCACTGGGCCAGGCCCTGCTACTAGCCCCCCTCGCGATTTCGATCGGTAGATGCCTGCGTGAAGCGGGTGAGGCCTACGGCTGCTTCGTGGAATACTATACCAGTGTTGTCGAGGAAACCAGCGTAGAAGACTCGATACTATTCTACAAATCTGTGAGGCTCGCCGCCCCGAGTTACCTGAAAATAGGGGATGAGACCGGGGACTTCGTCAATGTATGGGATCCGGAGTTCGAGGCTAAGCTGAGGGCTAAAAGACATAGGCTAGTCGATGTTTTAAGGTTTAGTTCAGAGAGAGATATTGTGGCTAGTGAAGTGGTTTCAGGGCTTAGTAGAAGCAAGAGGTATATGGGTGAGCTGGAAAACTACCTGTCTGTCCTGAGGGATTGGAACAAGGCTGTTGTAGCGACCTTCCTGGAGATCATGGGGAACGAGATAGACACACTCATTGCTAGGAGACATGGTTTGGATACTGCGGTTGAAGTATCGAGGAGGGCAAGGCTAGTGAAGGAGTTTATTGGGCGGCCCGGGTTCGAGTCGGAGGTTAGGGCCCTCGACCAATACCTGAGGGAGAGAGGGTTGAACCCAGGCAGTCTCGCCGATATTCTCACCTCAACTATAGCGCTGTTTCTACTAAAGAACGGTTTGAAACCCGTTTTCGCTGGGATCACAGAGAGCTAGGAGGTAATTCACTTAACCAAAAACCGAGGTTTAAAAAGCCCCACTAATCTATTTTACGATTCCAATACTTGAGGTGTGGATGCTTTGAGGAGTATAAGAGTAGCCAGGACAATGGTTATAGCAGGCGTGTATACCGCGTTGACGATCATCTTGGGCTACTGGTCTTTCGGACCACTCCAGTTTAGGATAGCGGATGCCATGCTGGCTCTACCCTTCCTTAGAACGCTTGGCGTGGAAGCTGTTGCAGGCCTGACGCTAGGCGGCCTCCTCGGAAATATCCCAAGCCCCTTCGGGTTCTGGGACTGGCTCTTCGGCCCCGTGACCAACCTCGGCGCATCGTTAATCTTCTACCTTGCCGGTAAAGCCCCGGGGAAGAGACTTATCTGGCTTGTTGCCGG
>JAEMPJ010000026.1:0-8722 GCA_022759365.1 Thermogladius sp.
CCGGGTTCGGCTTATAACCTTGTTTAAACGTTTTTTCCTACTGGTGCCGCTTATGCCTGGTGACGATAGGTGTCTTATGATAGCTAGGTTCCAGCCATTCCACTACGGGCACTTGAACGCGTTGAAGTACTGCTATGAGAGGGGCAGTGAAGTTGTGGTCGCCGTCGGGATGGCGAGCCAGAGCCACACCCCCGAGAACCCTTTCACAGCTGGCGAGAGGATCCTGATGGTGAGGGAGAGCCTGCGGTGGAGCGGCCTGCCCCTCGAGAAGTTCATCACGATCACACTCCCAACACTCGAGGTGAGCAGGGTCGCCGTCCACTACGTTAAGCTGTACAGCCCGCCCTTCAAGTACGTTGTTACCTTGAACCCTATAATCCAGAGGATTTTCACGGAGGAGGGCTACATAGTGTTGGAGCCCCCCAGGCTTGAGAGGGACAGCTACAGGGGTAGCGTGATAAGGAGGCTTATAGCGGAGGGCGGGGAGGGCTGGGAGAGCCTTGTCCCACCTCCTGTAGCCGAGATCATAAGGGCTGTAGGGGGCGTGGACAGGATTAGGATGCTCTACAAGGAGAGGCTGCCGGGCTACTACACCACTATCTAGGGGTGTAGAGGCGTGAGGTTCACCTGCACTCTCTGCGGGGACTGTTGCAGGGCGAGCCCCGTGAGCCTCCTACCCCACGAGGACGTGATATTGAGGGAGATAGCTGAGAGGCTTGAAGTACCCTACAAGAGCTACAACGGCTACGTGATGTACGACAGGGTCTCAGGCTACAACCTGGCCTTCAGCTACGTCATGGATCTAATAGACGGTAAATGCCCCTTCCTAGCGGGCAACCTCTGCAGGATACAGAACCTTTACAAGCCCCTTATATGCCGGAGCTTCCCCTACATACCGAGGCAGGTAAGGTACAACATAGACTCATACAACAGGGTCGTCTACGCTACGGTTGAGTACGGCCTCAGCTTAATGTGCCCCGTGATTAAGAGGGATAAAAGCGAGCTGGAGAGGCTCGGCGAGCTCAACCCCGGTATCCTGTCCGAGTACATGCCACAAGAGGTTGAGGCGGCCGAGGAGATGGAGAGGATTAGGAGCCTCTTCCTAGCCCTGCTCTCAACTCTCTGGAGGCTGGGTGTAGTGGACTTGGAGGCGGGCAGGCCTGGGGCGCCAGTCTACAACCTCTACTTGTTCCTGGCTAGACACTACCCGGATCTCCCGCACATCCTCAAGATAGACCGCGTTATGAAGAGGCTGGCGGAGATGCTGGAGCATGAGTGAGCAACCTAGTTTAATAGAGCTGGCCCTACTAGAACTCCTCGCATCCAAGAGGAGCCTCAGCCTCGAGGAGGTTTCAAGCGAGCTGGGGTTGGAGAGAGGCGAGGTCTTAGAGGCCTTCGAGAAGCTCTCGAGGAACTACATGGTGAAGCTGGAGGGGGGTAGGATATCCTGGTTCAACGGGGACAACCCGAGCCTGTTTAAACCGTGGGGTTGGATGACCCACTACAAGGTTGTCGCGGGGTCTACAATGGTGGCCGCCAGGTTCTTGAACCCCTGGAGTATTGTTGTAGCAGAGTACCAGTTGTCTGGGAGGGGGAGGTTCGGTAAAAACTGGGTCAGCAACCTGGGCGGGCTCTGGGTAACATACAAGCTGAGGGCCTCCCCTAGAGCAGCCTCCATATCCTCGATCGCAATACCCCTAGCAGTCGTTGAAGCCCTGGAGAAGAACAGCAACGTGGTCTTCAACGTTAAGTGGCCCAACGACATCACGTTTAAAGGCAAGAAGATCGCTGGAGTCCTGCTGGAGGCCGAGTCGATTGGCGAGGACATCATACTCTACGCTGGGCTTGGCGTCAACGTCAACAACGAGCCACCCCTAGACACGGCTACATCCTTGAAGAGCATAATAGGCGAGCTGACCCCGAGGAACAAGATCCTGTCGATTATAACAAGCCTTGTCTCACGGATCGAACACTACGCCAGGAGGTCAGAGAACATAATACGCGAGTACACTAGTAGGCTTGAGACCCTTGGCAGGAGAGTAGTGGTGGAGTCGGAGGAGGGCCAGCTGGAGGGGGTTGTAGAAGACGTTGACGAGCAGGGTAGGATAGTGTTGAAGACGGATAAAGGGTTGATGAGCCTTGAGCCCTATAAGGCGAGGAGCCTGAGGTACGTTGACTAGCCGCCTGAAACCATGGCCTCACGGATGTAGATGCTCGGCGACACTATGTTAAAGTTGGCCTCCGAGTCCGACCCAACGGCGACCAGCTTCCCGCCAAGCCAGTCGAAGATGTTGCCTGTGACCACGAACGACTTAACCGGCTTCACGGAGCCCGACTCCACTAGGAGGCCGTGGGTTACAGTGAAGTATACCTGTCCTGCAACGAAGTTGCTCATCCACCCGCCTATAGTGGAGTAGACTACTACACCTCTCCTCATATCTCTCACAAATTCTTCTAGTCCACCACTCCCGCCCTCCACCACCAGGTTGGTTGGCGAAGGAGTGGTTGAGACACCGGGCACGCTCCGGAAACCGTTGCCAGTCGCCTCCGTGTTAAGCCTCTTGGACACATAGTAGTTTGTGAGAGGGGTCTTGAACACGCCTTTATCGAAGACGGTCTTAGCCATCACTCCCACACCCTCGTCGTCGAAGCTCCTCGACCCGTAGTGTAGGGGTAGGAGAGGGTCGTCGCGTATGGTGATCCTCTCGTCGAACACGTTCAACCCGACCCTGCCTCTGAGAGGGCTCCTCCCCTCTAGTATGTTGAGGCCTGATACAGCGGGCGCAACAACATACGTCAACACCTCCCCGAAGACTCTCGGGGTTAAAACCAGCTCGTAGACGCCTGACTCAGGTGTAGAGGGGTTCGCGAACAGCCTGGTGTGCGAGACCGCCTGCCTAACTCTCTCGCCCAGGCCGTCCTCCTCCACCCTTCTACCCCCGATGAGGAAGTGGTATGTCGACTCCACCCCGCTGAAAACGGATTTCACACTGCCACTAGACGAGAACACACTGCACTTCTCGACTATGTCCACCCCGTTCGTGTTCACGACTCTCATGTTGATCCTAGCCAGCTCCACATATGCGTTGACCACGTATGTCTTATCGGCCCCTATACTCCTCCCCTCCTCTAAGGCCTCCTCCACGATCAACCCAGCCAGCTCCACCGCTTTCTCGGGGCCCAGCTCGTCGAACTCCCTCGAGTAGGTCTCCGCCCTATTACCCCTGTGTATTCTAGGGGGGAAGCCGGGCCAGTGGGGATCCTCCGGCGAGTTCCTCACTACTCTCTCCAGGTCTCTCAAAACGTCTTCGACCCCTACAGCGAGGTCGCTAACGGATAGGCCTCCAACCCTCTTCCCTATCACGCCTCTTAAACCGTAGACAGTCCTAGACCCTGCTGAAACAGGCTTAATCGTGTTCCCGGATATCTCCGCTCTAAACCTCTCCACTTGTGAGACAGCGATCTCCAGCTCGCTGAACCCTCTCCTAGCAGCCTCCCTTAGAAACAGCTCGGGCTCAACCGCCAATTGCGACACCTCTAACCCTCACGTGGGGCCCGCCGTCCCCGACCCTCACAATCTGGTCTCCCTTCCCGCAACCGCCGAAGACGCTTGTCTTAACCTCGAGGTCGAAGCCCACGGCGTCGACATTCCGTAGCGTCTCGAGGATGTTGCCCGCCAGCATGACCCCCCTAACCATACCCTGTACTTCACCCCCCTCGACCAAGAAGCTTGGGCCGCCCGTGAATGTGAAGGAGCCCGTAGCCGGATCCACCTCGCCCCCCATCGCGCCTCGACCCTTCACGTACACGCCTCTCCGGGTGTCCTGTATTATCTCGTATGGATCCCAATCCCCGGGTTCGAGATACGTGTTCGTCTGCCTCACAAGAATAGTGTCCGGGTAGCCCATAACCCTACCGTTGCCCGTGGGCTCAGCGTTGTAGTGTGCAGCCGTCTCCAGGTTGTTGATAAACCCCTTGAAAACCCCTTTCTCAACCAGGTAGACTTTCCTCTTAGGTGTCCCCTCATCGTCGTAGGGGACGTAGACGCCTCCCTCAACCCTCCCGTCGTCTACGATAGAGACGAGCTCGCTTGCCACGGGGCTCCCGACCTTGCCCTCCAGCACGCTCCCGCCCGAGACAGCTATATCAGCCTCTGAGGCGTGGCCGAACGCTTCGTGTATTAACAGGCCCACCATCTCGTTGTCTAAAACCACGTCATACCTGCCTGGAGGAAGCCTCTTAGCCTTGGCGGCGCCGACCACTAGCTCAGCGTTCTCCTTGAAGTACCTGAACCAGTCGAAGTATTTCACGAACTCCCACCCCCCGACCCTGGACTCGCCGTGGGAGAGCCTCTCCATAGAGCCCTCGACCTGGGCTACAAGAACACCGCCCACCCCTATCATCCTCCTCGTGAAATCCACGTAGTCGCCCCTAGACGAGGCCAGGATCCTCCTATCCCTCTCGAAGCCATACCTCAGGAGTATGCTTGAAAGAGCCTTCTCCTCTCTCAGACTACTGTGGATCGACTTAAGCAACTCTATTTTCTCGGACAAGTCTACTTCAAGGGGTTCGATAGCGTAGTTGCTGATAATCTTATCCCTGTAACCCGCCCTCTCAGCCAGCCTAACAGGCTTAGACCTGCCTTCTAGAGCCCTGGCGATCTTGAATGCTTCCTCAAGCGCTCTTTTAACCGAGCCCGGGGACAAATCGTTTGTGGAGGCGTAGCCTTGATGGCCCTTGTATAAAACCCTGAAGCCAACCCCCCTGCTCCTCGAAACCGCTGCCTCCCTCAGTACACCGTTGTCCAAGACAAGGATCTCGTAGACGTGCTCCTGGTATCTCGCGTCAACGTACTCCGCGCCAAGCTCCTCGCCCTTCTTAACCCAGGCCTCCAGGTCGAGGCTCAAGACAAGTCATCCTGTAAACCTGTGATAGACTGCTACAAATAAATGGTTTACTGAAACTATAGTGGTTATAAGAGCGAAGCGAGACAGAACGTATGATCAGAAACAAGGTCTTACTAGAGGTTAACAGCGAGCTGGTCAGCTTATACCCTAAGTCAGGGGCTGCTATTATACATGAATACGTTGAGGAGAGCGGTGAACCCGAGGAAGGCCCGGGGATAGAGGAGGTTGAATTACCCGGCGACTTGAAGAAGGCTTTGGAGAAGGCTGGTTTGAAAAGGCTATACAAGTTCCAGTACGAGGCGTTCGAGTACATTAGAAGCGGCTTCCACACCGTCATCGTTGCCGGCACTGGTACAGGGAAGACCGAGGGCTTCCTGATACCAATTCTCGCAGACCTCTACTCTAATCCAACACCCCTCCCAAGGGCTGTTGTAACCTACCCTACGAAGGCGTTGAGTAGAGACCAGTTGAGCAGGTTCTACAAGTATATGACCTTCGGGAGGGTTTCTGCGGGGATATACGACGGCGACACACCAAGCGAGGCTAGGCGGAGGATGAGGCTCAACCCTCCTTCAATACTCATAACAAACCCGGATATGATCCACGTGGGCCTAGCTAGGAGTAGTGCTGTCAGGATGTTCGTTGAGAAAGCAAAGTTCTTCGTAGTCGACGAGCTCCACGTCTACGAGGGGGTTCTGGGGACACACTTGAAATACATCTTGGACAGGGTGAAACTCGCTAGGGGTGGCACCCCCCAGTTCATCGCCTCATCAGCTACACTAAGCAACCCCAAGGAGTTTGCCGAGAGCATTCTAGGCGTTGATGTCGCGGTGGTTAAAGGGCCTAACAGGAGGAGGGGTGTCGCTGTCCACGCGCTTGTGTCCACAGGCTACTTGAGCAGGTGGACTATCACAGCAGCGCTCTCGAGCATCCTGGCGAGGATGGGGCTGAAGCACATAATCTTTGTGGACAGCCAGCAGATGGCCGAGCTAGTGGCCAGGATCAGCTCTAGGAGCTTCGGAAACAATGTCTTAGTCCACAGAGCCGGCCTCCCACCAGAGGAGAGGAGGAGCGTGGAGGAGAAGCTGAAGAGAGGGGAGATACTGGCGGTCGCCTCAACTCCAACCCTCGAGCTGGGCATAGACATAGGGGATCTAGACGCCGTAGTCATGGCGTCGCCCCCGCCGAGCTACACGAAGTACCTCCAGAGGGCGGGCAGGGCGGGGAGGAGGGGTAGAGTCGGCTTCATCTTCACGATCCTGGGCGACGACCCCATAGACTCATACTACGAGAGGTACCCCCAGCAGTTCTTCAACCAGGAGACACCCCCCTCCGTCATAGAGCCGGCTAACATCGAGGTTGGGAAAATCCACCTGCTGGCACACCTCCTTGAGAGCAGGCGCGCCAGGATAAGCGACCTCCCGCCCGTGTGGAGGAGGGCTCTAGACCTCTTGGTCGAGCAGGGCGCCGCCTATGTTAGAGGAAACTACGCGTACCCGAGGAGGGCCCTCGCCTTAAGGATCCTCGAGGAGTACGGTAGCATACGGAGCGGTGGGCCGCAAGTGGAGATCCTGGAGGAAGATGGGAGAGTCATAGGCTACAGGGAGCTACCCCAGGCGATCCTAGACCTGTATCCCGGGGCGATCTACTTATCCCAGACAAAGCCCTACATCTCTCTCGGCGTCGACGTTGAGGGGAGGAAGGCTTATGTTAAGAGGCTGGAGGGGGAGGTGGATTACTATACGAAACCCCTGTACACAGTGGACGTCCTGGACTACAACGTCCTGGATGAAAGGGTAACTGCTCGCGGCATACCATTGGTTTACGCCGACGTCCAGCTCGAGATCTCAGTGGAGGGCTACGTTGTGAGGAACGTTTTCGATGAGAAGAGCGGTGGAAAATACTGGTTTGACTCCCCGATTAAATACTCGTACCCGACTAAAGCGGTCTTGATAAAATACCCTGAGCTAGACGAGTTCAGCAGGCTAGACCACGCGGAGGCCTTCCACGCCATCGAGCACGCTTTGATCTCCGCGGCCAGGCTCGTCTGCGGCGCCGGCTTAACCGACATGGGTGGGGTAAGCTATCCCAGCGGCGACATAGTCGTCTACGACGCGGCGCCGGGTGGGAGCGGGCTCGCCAGGCTCTTGTTCGAGAGGTTTGAGAGAGCGGAGGACGTGGCCTTGGACATAGTCTCCAAGTGTGATTGCGAGGACGGCTGTCCCCGTTGCATCTACTCCCCTTACTGCGGCAACAACAACCAGGTTCTATCCAGGAGGAAAGCCTCCTACGTACTACGCCTCGTGGTCGAGGAGAAAGCGAGGGAGAAGGCTAGGCCTCTGGAGAACAAGAAGGGGAGGCCGCTAGCCTAGCTCCTTCAAGGATTTTTATACCGTTAAACCCCTACCGAGTTAGTGGTGGCCTGTTTGAGGATAGGGGTCTACGAGCATAAGGCTAGGAAAGGTTTGATCAGGGTGTCCATTAGGATAGCCGGCGGGGTTATAGATGATGTGAGCGTGACGGGAGACTTCTTCATATACCCCGAGGACTCTGTTTTCCAGCTCGAGTCGAGGCTAAAAGGTTTAGAGGCCTCATGGGAGGCCGTCTCCAGAGTTCTAGACGAGTTCTTCAGCAGTGGTCTAGAGCTGGCAGGGGCCACACCCGAGGATTTCAAGATTGCTTTCAGGAAAGCCCTGGAGGAGGCTGGTCTAGTTGAAGGAGCTTAGAGTACTGTTATACGAGTCCCCCGACAACCCTTACTACAGCCTCGCCTTCGAGGAGGCTTTGTTCAGGAGCGTTAGGAATGGAGCGCCGCCGACCCTCAGGTTCTGGAGGCACAGCAACGCCGTGATCATAGGCTATTTCCAGAAGGCTGAGGAAGAGGTTAACATCGATTACGCCCGGAGGATGAATATAGCTGTAGTAAGGAGGTTCACGGGCGGGGGAGCAGTCTACCACGACCTGGGCTGCCTGCTCTGGACTATCGCTACCAAGGGGCCTGAAAAAGGGGGTGTATCCTACCTATACGACCACCTGTTAGAGGGGTTTGTAAACGCCCTGAGGAGGCTGGGCTTCAACGCTTACAGGGAGAACGTGAACGATGTAGTCGTGTCGGTTGGAGACAGGGCCTTCAAGGTCTCAGGTGCGGCAGGCAGCTTCAGGGAAGGAGCCTACCTCTTGCACGGGACACTATTATTAGACACGAACCTCGAGGTTCTCTCCAAAGTACTCAAGGTGTCGAAGGCTAAGCTAGCCGACAAGAAGGTCAGCGAGGTGAAGTACAGGGTCATCAACCTATCCAGCCTGGGTGCCGGAGTAGACTACTCTAAAGTAGTGAAAGCTGTTGTCGAATCCTATAGCGAGCTACTCGACTCCAACCCGTACCTGGATCTCCCCAGTAAGGATGAGGTTGAGCTAGCAAGAAGGCTCTACGAGGTCAAGTACTCCAAGCCGGAGTGGAACCTCCTGAGATTCCCCCACTCATACTTTGAGCCATAGCGTTAAAACAGCCCACTCTATATTCGATAATTGGATGAAGAAGGACCCGAAAACTGATTGGTGAAGAATTCTTCAAGCAGACGCTAGACCCTCAATTCTCAGAACACCTTCACACATCCTGAAAGCCTTCAAGAGGGGGCGTCTACTCACTGTGAACACTACCTTCTGCTCGCCCGAAGGGTTGTAGAAACCTATCCTCTTCTCAATAAGAGAGCTTGGCTTAGGCCGGTTATGGCTACAGCATTCTTCGCATAACCTAGCCGACTCTAAGTCACTGTAGATAGAGTTGCAGTGATTACATACATAGTATGTAAAGC
>JAEMPJ010000026.1:8822-17300 GCA_022759365.1 Thermogladius sp.
CCCTTATTTCCCTTCAAAGAAACAGTGCTCCCAGAGCTATCTCAAGGGCTGAGGCTACGGCTAGTATGAGGGTGTGTTTCACCGACCCTCTTGATGGGAGTGGTGCCGCGGGCTTACCCTCGAATTTAAACCAGTTGTACTCCTCGACATACCTACCGTACTCTAGCATTATGGCTACAGCGGGGGCTAGCCTCTTGTGGGGTTTCTCGCCCTTCATCACCCCGATCTGAACTGAGTCTAGTAGGACTCTCATACCGTAGGGCATAGTCCTCCAGACTAGTAGGGGGTAGTATGAGGGGGCTCCTATTCTAAGCAGGATGTTTGAAAGCCTTACAGGGCTGATAGTGGAGGCGGAGAAAAGGATGGTAAGGGATATCGAGAGAGTCCTTACGAGTATGTTGAGGGCCCCGGTGAAGCTTACGCCCGGTAGGCCCAGCAACCAGCTCACGTAGGCTGTAGCTGAAAACCAGAAGGCTGGGATGAGGGAAATTAGGAAACCGCTTGTAAACCACTCAAATCCAGGCCACATCAAGGATAAAGCTAGCACGGTAGCGATGTTCGCGAGAGCCGGCTGAAACCCCTGTCTCGTCAGCAGGTAGAGGCTTGAAGCGAGAAACAATAGCTTAACCCATGGGGAGGCTAGCCTAAACCCCTCCTCGCCTTTCAGGAAGAAGACTCTGTAGATGAAGCCTACCAGCGCGCCGACAACGCTCGTCAAAGACCGCCTCCTCCCAAGAAGATCCTGTCAGTAGCCCCTTTCAGCCTGGAGTCGTGGCTTGCGGCTATAACAGTCTTCCCCTCATCCAGGAGACGCTGGACGGCCTCGAGAACCCTGGCGACATTATAGGCGTCTAAGCCCCCAGTCGGCTCGTCGAGCAGGTATATGTCGAAGCCCCCCAGGTAGGCTGATGCGATGGCGAGCCTCCTCCTCTCCCCTGAGCTGAGGTTTGAAAGCTTCGAGTCTAGGATCCCTCTCAAGTCGAACAGCTCAACCGCCTCGAGAAACCTGCTCTCGTCCCCCCTCGCCATGTACATCAATTCCTCTCTCGGGGTGGGCATAGAGTAGTATGCGAGGGGGTTCTCCGGTATGTAGATTGCTCTGCCCCTAGTGGTTACGCGGCCCCTAGTAGGCTTCAGCAACCCGCCCACGATCTTCAAAAGCGTTGTCTTGCCAGAACCGTTGCCGCCCACCAAGACTGTTAAACCACCCTCCTCTACTGTGAAGGACACGCCTTTCAAAACCCAGCTGTAGCCCGGGTACTTGAACCATATATCCCGGGCTTCCACGGCAACCCTCCCCTTCCTCTTGGATTTAACCGTGGTTTCAGGTACCTCCACACTCCAACCCGATGCGTCTCCATCATACACTACTACACCTTTATCCAAGACTATTAGACGGGGGTTGAGGCTCCTCCAGTGGGATGGGTTGTGGTCTACTATTATGAGACCCCTCCCCTCTCTAATCATCCTCCCCACGAAGCCCAGTAGCCTACCCCTATTCTCCTCGTCCAGGTAGACGAACGGCTCATCCATCACTATGACCTCGGCTCCAGCCGCCATGGCTTCAGCCCACAGTAGAAGCTGGGTTTGACCAGCGCTCAAACCATAGGTTATGAAATCCTCTCTACCGTTGAGCCCGGCCTCAGCAAGCACCCTCATATCACACACCCCGCTGGTAACCAACTGAGTGTAGCAGAACTCTGAGCCCACAGTGTACCCTATGATGCCATACCATGGCTCCTGCGGTATGTAGGCGAGCCTCTTGGCAAGCTCCCCCGGCTTGTACTCCCTTATACTCCTGCCCTTAACGTATACTTCCCCGTGGAGGAAGCCCCCTTGTATTCCTATAGTGTTTGTTATAGCTCTGATGAGTGTGGTCTTGCCGGAGCCGGACCTGCCTGTTATTAAGAGTACCTCCCCTTCGTCTAGCTCGAGATGGATGTTTCTGACCTTGAACCCGCCCGGGTATCCAGCCTCCTCTATACTGGCTTCCAGGAGCAATTTAACCACTTAAAAAATCCTAGCTCTCCTTTATGTAGCCCGCTTTATAAAGCCAGACGGCTATTGGGAGCGAGATTATCACGCCTGCCACGGCTTGGCCTATGTTCACTGGAACCTCATACAAAGCGTTTATGGGAGGCCTACCGGTTAGCGGGTTGCTGACGAAGTACTCGTAGAGGAAGTAGCCTGCAACCATCAGAGACCCCGCTACAAGCAGTGCTATAGGCTCAAACGACTTGACAATATACTTCGAGACCCCGTAGACCACTATTGCCCCCAGGATAACTGTGACCAGTAGCCAGCCATACCAGGGGAACTCAAGCGTGCTGGATGAGAAGCTTATCCCGAGCCAGGAGCTGGGGCCGAACTCCACGACCCCCGCCCAGTAGGATATACCGTAATACAAGCCGAGAGCGTAGACAGCCCCAACACTCGCAGCCGCAAAGGCCTTCCGCTTGGTCTTTCTAAACCATCCGATCAGCAGGCCAGCTAGATACCCCTCTGTGAATTTTATGATAAAGGTTGCGGGTGCGAAGATAGCGTAGCCCGTGGACAAATCGGCTAGGGAGGAGCCCACTCCCCCCGCCAGGGCTGCTACAATAGGGCTGCTGACCATGGCGGCCAGGTATATCATGGATTCACCTAGGTTGAAGTAGCCTCCTGTGACAGGCTGGTATATCTGTAGCACGACTGTAGCCACGTATACGAGGACTGTGAAGACTACTGCTTCAAGCAACCTCCTCATTAGACCACCGTTGGGCTATAATGCTCTCTAACGCTATTAAAGTTTAAACTTTAAGAAAGGGTTTAAGTCATTTTACCAAATAGTATTTCCTCCTACCCTCCTCGTCGACAGATCTCACCAATCCCTTCGCCTCAAGCTCCTTTAAGTGCTGGTAGACTGCCTGCGGGGAGATATTGACCCCCAGCATCCTCCAAACCTCGTAGCCTGTTAAACCCGGGTGCCTTGAAAGCAAGTCCAGTATAAGCCTTTTTGTCACCCCCGGAAACACCTCGGTGAACTTCAACCTCCTCGCCTTAGAGTACGCCTCAGGGGATTTCAGCCCGTGGCTGGTGATCAAGACAACGCTCTTATCCTCCGGGCTCTCCAGGAAGCCCGCGAAGCTTACGGCCGATGACGCCTCTGCGAACAACCCTTCGCTACGGCTAAGCTTTTCAGCGGCCTCCAGCACCTGCCTCCTCGACACCACCACGGTCTCCCCAAACTTCTCTAAGACCCCTAGAACGTGCTCGTATATCACTGGCTTCAAGTACCTTAGACCGGGCAAAGGCTCCTCCCCGCACGATGAAACACCGCGTAGGCTCGACGAGTAGAGGGGTCGTCCACACGCTTCAACCCCAATGAGCTTTGGGATCCGGCTTGTCAACCCGAGTTCAACCAGCTCTCTGAAACCCTCGTAGAGGGAGAGGAGGGTTAGACCGCTGCCCAGAGGCAGGTAGACAGCGTTAACACTTGATCCAAGCCTCTCATATATCTCGAATGCTATAGTCTTCAAACCTTGGAGGGACAGGTAGTTGAATGTGCTTGAAGCATTGTAGAAGCCCTCCCTCCTAGCCCTGTCGTGGACGTAGTCCAGGAGCTCGTCGAGGGTCTTATCCTCCACGAGGACTCTAGCGCCGAAAGACTTCATTAAAATAATTTTCTCGTCTTCAACCCACTTGGGGAGGTAGATTGTCACAGGCACACCGGCTCTCGCCGCGTAGGCGGCTACGCTGGCCCCTGTGTTACCGTCGCTGGCTAGAATAATCCTCTTGAATCTACTGGAGACAGCATCGCTCACCATTAATGCCGCCGCCCTATCCCTGAAGCTCCCGGTAGGGTTCCTCGTCTCGTCTTTAAACCACACATTTAGATCCCCCCTCACAGAGCTACCTGCTTTTATCAGGGGGGTTGAGCCCTCGCCCAGCGTGACCTTTACTCTAACCTCTGGTAGTAGGCTGGAGTACCGCCACACACCTTCCTCACTAGTTATACTCCAACGGGGCTGGTAGACCGGCTTGATCAGTCCTCCGCAGTAGGGGCAGACAATATCCCTGTCCTTGGAGTAGGCCCGCCCGCACCTCGTGCATCTAGCTATTAAACTCCCTCTCAAAGCGGGAGCCTCTTCTCCTCTTTCGCCACTCTGAAGACTATGCTAGTCCTACTCTGCTTTATGTAGGGGTGTTTGAGAAGCCATTTAACAAACTCATCCAACTCGCTTATGCTCTTGAAAGACGCTATGACGGCTACGTCAAACTCCCCTGTTATATCGTAGACTGCCTCAACGTTGGGATGCCTCGATATATCCCCCTCAACGTCCAGGATATGCTTGCCGTCAACGTTCAGCAGGATTAGGGCTTTAACATTGTAGCCTAGTTTGCTGTAGTCGACTTCCACAGTGAATTTCTTTATAACACGCGTTCTAACAAGCTTTCTAACCCTCTCGTGTATGGTTGAGACTGGTTTAGAGAGTTCGCCGGCTATATCCTTCAGCCTACGCCTGGAGTCCTCCCGTAAGATTTCCAAAAGCCTCCTGTCAATCTCATCGAGTGTAACTGTATTTCTTTCAACGCTTCTTGGCATTCCATGAAACCTGTACAATATTATCCTGGAAGGGTTTTAAATGAGTTCAATAGGTGAAAGCCCCCACGTTAGAGGTTGAAGCATGCTGACACACTTGCTCTATACAGACCTCATTGGTAAGTTGAGAAGAGTCTCACTAATGATAAACGGGGATCCAGACGTCTTGTCGGGGATCCACGCTATTGTAGACGGGTCAAGCCTCATGGGATTCCTGGAGGTTGAGAGCAGCGACCTACTCGTTAAGCCAGTTACAAGCAGGCCCCTGACAACAGGTTTCATCCAGGGCAAGCACTATATCTCAGGCTTATTCACAAAGGGCGAGGAAAGGTATGTGAAGGACCCGAGGTATATCGCGGAGAAACTAACCGAGTACCTGAGGCAACAAGACCTGGAGGCTAGGGTGGGTGTTGAAATAGAGTTCTACATTGCTAAATCAGTTAACCTAAGCCTGGGTGCAACCAGGCAGTGCCTTGAAGTAGAGCTGTTCAGCGGAGCTGACTTCCCCCAGTCATCTCTATGGTACGTGAAAACATACAACTCCTCTGAGGCATCGCACTATGATAGATTGTTGGGGATTATACTCTCCGAGCTAGAGAAAAACGGGTTTTTCTTCAATAAAACCCACAGGGAGAACGGGCCCCGGGGCCAAGTCGAGGTTTCAACGCTCGCTGAAACACCTGTTGAAATAGGCGATTTCGTCCAGGTTTTCAAGTACATTGCCCGCGTGATAGGGGAGAAAGAAGGGTTTAAGCCGATCTTCCTCGCAAAGCCTTTCCCAGACGACTATGGCAGCGGGTTGCACATACATGTGAGCTTGTGGAGAGGGGCCTCCAATATCTTCGCCAGGGAAGGCGAGTTGAGTAGTGAAGCACTATACTTTATAGGGGGACTCCTAGAGCACGCTAGAAGTCTGGCAGCGTTCACAAACCCAACAGTCAACAGCTATAGGAGACTAGTAGAGGGGTTTGAGGCCCCGGTCTACGTGTCCTGGGGTATTGGGAACAGGACGACCGCTGTTAGGATCCCCTTGCAGAACAAGGCTAGAGTCGAGTACAGACCACCCGACCCGACTGCAAACCCCTACCTAGCTATATCGGCCGTTGTACTAGCAGGCCTTGACGGTATTAGAAGGAAAATAGACCCCGGCCCACCCGTCTCAGTAAACCTGTTTGAGAACCCCTCTGGGTGTGGTAGTTGCAGGAAGCTGCCCGCCAGCCTGGAGGAGGCTGTTGAAGCGCTTGAATCAGACCACGAATACCTTAAACCAGTTTTCCCCAGCGAGTTGATTGAATCATATGTCGAGTTGAAGAAGAGGGAGGCGAAAGTCTATAGAACTTACACTACACCCGTAGACTACCTTTTCTACGCTGACATATGATATTTTAATTTCTCACTCCAATCTAACTACACGTCGGGCGAGCATTACAGCGGTGGCTTAGATTGGTTTTCCTTCTGCTTACCCCCGTCGACGTTATCATCGACAGCCGTGAAGACTCGAAGCACCCTGATTTCAAGAAGGTTTTGAACATGAGGGGTTTGAGGACAGCCGTCCAACCCCTACCAGCAGGCGACTTCCTACTCCTCGCACCGCCGGATAAACGGCCTATCCTTGTTGAGAGAAAGAGCGTTGACGACTTGGCGAATAGTATTAGAGATAACAGGATATGGAATCAATCCAAGCTGTTGCGGGAGGCAGCTGAGAAAGACGGTTACCAGCCCTTAATCATAGTCGAGGGTTGGATCGGCTCCCTCGAGAAGTACAGAGGGTGGAGGATACAGAGCGTGCTGAGGGTTCTCGATACATTGATGCTCGACTTCGGGATCCCGGTTTTAAACACGCCTAATCCCGAGGCTACTATTGAATGGATTGTGGCGAAATCCAAGAGCCTGGGTGAAACGAAGGATAAGAAGATTCTGAGGATGAGGGTTGAGAAGAAGCCTATGGAGTTGAATGAGAGGATCCTCTATGTCGTGGAGGGTTTAGCCGGCCCCACGCTGGCTAGGAGGCTTCTAGCCCATTTCAAGACCATAAGGAATATCGCTAATGCGAGTATCTCAGACTTGTTGAAAGTCGAGGGCATCGGGGAGAAGAGGGCGCAGGAAATCTACGCCGTTTTGAACACGCCCTGGAGGGAGATGTAGAGTGGACTCCATAGACCTCTTATTCATGGTAGTAGCAATGGCGATTTCATTCGCTACCTCCCTCATCGGGGTTAGATGGTGGATCGGCAAGGCCCATCAAATCGGCTTCACGGGGAGGGATATGAATAAACGGGGTGAAGTCCACGCGGCAGAAGCGGGCGGCATATGGGTTTCTCTCGGGGTCGCACTAGGGTTGCTATCCTTCATCGGCCTTCAAACCTACGTGCTAAACGACGAGAGCTTGTTGAAAAACTATATCTCGCTCGCGCTACTCTTATTCATGTCAGGTTACCTCGGCTTCCTCGACGATGTCCTAGGTTGGAAGAAGGGTTTGAGAGCCATATACAGGGTTCTACTAATGGCCCCGGTCTCCCTACCACTTGTTGTCTTGAAAGTCGGGATCCCCACTATTACACTACCTCTCATAGGGACTGTTGACTTCGGCCTAGCCTACTACCTGTTGCTGATACCCATAGGCGTAATAGGGGCGAGCAACGGCTTCAACATGCTGGCAGGCTACAACGGGCTGGAGGCCCTCCAGGGTATCCTGCTAATGTTGTTCATGGGGATCCTAGGCTTTGTTAAAGGCATGGACGGCTTGCTCACAGCCTCGTTGATAATGGCCTCAGGTATAGGAGGCTTCCTAGTCTACAACAAATACCCTGCCAGAGTATTCCCCGGGAACACCTTCACCTACGCTGTGGGAGCGTATTTCGCCGCCCTAGCGATCATGTATAAAACAGTGAAGTTCTCCCTCGTACTCTTCACACTATACTTCATTGAGCTAGCCTTATTCATTAGAGGGCTTAGAAACGGGGTCTACAAGGAGAATTTCGGGAAGCCGATGGAAGACGGGAGTCTCCTACCACCATACGACAAAACCTACAGCCTAACACACTTCGCCATAAAGTCGATCACCAGGCTGAAGGGGAGGGCGAGGGAGCCTGAGGTAGTCTTATTCATAGCGGTGCTCCAGGCACTAGTGGGTTTAACAGCGCTGTGGCTCTCGGCATCCAACATCCTCACCTAGTACTGAGAGAGCTGGGGCGAGAGCTAGTATTTTGTGACATAGTCGGATGATAGGCTTCTATCGCCTGCATCCCCTATACCCGGTATAATGTAGAACCTCTCGTCGAGCAGTGGATCCACTTCTACAGCGTAGACTGGCACATGGGGGTGTCTGCTCCAGAAGTACTCGAGCCCCCTCCTGGAGGCCAGTATGGTTGCCGCCAGTATGTCCCGTCCACCCCTTTCACCTATGAGCTCCACTACCCTGCTCATAGTTTTCCCGGATGCAAGCGTTGGGTCGACGACTATGACCGTGTGGAGGGAGAGATCCTGTACAACCCTCTCGTAGAACACTTCAACCTCCAACTCGCCGCCCGACACCCTCCTCTTCGCAGCGACCAAGCCTAGGCCAGCCCACGGGAGGGCATCCCATATCCCGTGCATCATGGGGATTGACGCGCCGAGCACACCGATAATGTAGACTGGCTTCGATGGGAAGACGCCTTCAGCCCTAGCTACACCGGTTTCAACAAACATCTTGCTCCATCGAAGCCTCTTCGAGACCTCGTAGCCGACTATGAAACCGAGCTTCCTCACGGCATCCCTATAGGATTTAGGGGTTGTATTCTTATCCCTTAGAACGCTGAGGTAATATCTTGCTAGGGGGTTATCAATTAATATGAGCTCCCCCAACAAAAACACCTAGTAACACTATACCGTTACCAGTTAATTAACAAAAGCCG
>JAEMPJ010000026.1:17400-73981 GCA_022759365.1 Thermogladius sp.
AGGCTCCACTCGTGAACCATTCCACCACTGCTCTAATAGTAGGTTGAACCTAAGTAATATACGCGAGGTAGATAGTGGAAGCCAGGCCTATGGTGAATGAAACAATGAAAGAGGTGAAGGGGCCTAAGTACGCATACATTAAGCCAGCAACGTATGATGCCAGGGCGCTACCAAGCGTTTCAAGAGTCCTCTGAATACCCGTCGCTCTACCCCTCAGCTCTGTTGGTAGAACATGGGTTAGGATGGATGAGATGGATGAGCCTACTATTGCGCCACCGATGCTTGATATGATATTGGCCAGGTAGACAAGGGGGATAGTGGCCCTGTTAAAGTAGGGGATGGCGTAGAATAACTGTGCCAGCGCTATAAGAGAGCTGGAGGCCAGCATCGTCTTCTTATCGGGGAGGCTCATCTTAGCCGATAAGATAAGAGAGGCGAGGATTGAAGATGCGCTTCCAAGTGTTGTAGCAACCCCCCAGTTAAACGCGTTCATCCCAAGGCTGTTAACAGCGTAGATTGCCCCAAAAGTGTTAATCACACCCACTGTGAGCTGGCTGAAGATGGCTGTGTAAACATAGAATTTGACCGCCTTGTGCAACACAGGCCTGTACCCGGCTAGCTCGAGTACTATACCCGATAAATCCTTATTGTGTGGGGAATACGTCTCCCTCAAGGCCTTAATTCTCAGGAAAGCTACTATGATCGATATCACGCCTGAGACGAGGAACCCAATCCTGATCCCAAGCGTACCGTAAATATCGTAGAGTACACCCCCAACAACGGGCATAAAAAGCCATGGCAGGCTTGAAAACGCGTTTAGAACCATGAACCCTTTCATCGTTTTATCCCTCGGCATCGAGTCCATCACTATGGCTGTTAAAGCAGGCTGGTAGAAGTGGCTTGCGTTGTCAACCACTACAACGACCGTTAGATACCTCCAGTCTGGGACTACGGCGTAGAAGAACTGGACTACAGCAACCATGAAAGTGCCCATTATTATGGGTCTAACCCTACCCCATAGATCTGTGAGGATACCGCCGAGCGGTAGGAACACGGCGAGGGCTATGAATCCGAGCGAACGCATTATAGATATCTCGATATCGCTCGCACCTAGATTCCTAGCGTACAATGAGAAAAACGGCATTACCATCGCACTGCTCAACGCGAACAGGAACCAGGATACGGCCATTACGCCTACGTTCCCTGATAAAACGGCTCTCAAATCAGCTAAGTAGCCTCTCAACCCGCTCAACAATGAGGCACCTATTGAAGTCCTAAATTTTCTCACCATGCAAATAGGCTTCAAGGAGTTGCTTAGCGTACTCGTAGCTTACCTTGCCATCTCTAATCATCCTCTCCGCGATCTTATCCACGAGATCACCCCTCGCGCCAGCGGTTATAGCGAGGTTCCTGGCGTGCAACCTCATATGCCCCTTCTGAATCCCCTCGGATACAAGTGCTCTCAAAGCCGCTAGGTTCTGGGCCAGGCCCACAGCAGCCATCACCTCTGAGAGCTCCTTAGCAGTCTTGACGCCGAGTATCTTCAAGGCAATTCTCGCAGTCGGGTGGACTCTAATAGTCCCCCCGACAGTGCCGACCTGGAGGGGTATTTCAAGCGAGCCCACCAGGTAGCCTTCCTCATCGATCTCCCACCTGCTCAAAGGCTTGTAGACCCCTGTCCTGGCAGCGTAGGCGTGCGCGCCGGCTTCAATAGCCCTGTGGTCCTGTGCTGTAGCCAGGGCTACAGCTATTATCCCGTTCATAATACCCTTGTTGTGCGTGACAGCCCTGTAGGGGTCAGCCTCGGCTATAATGCTTGCCTCGACAATCCTCTCCGCGACCTCCCTGCCCCCCACGTTCTCAGGCCGAGTCCTGGCCCACGCCCTCACGATCCTCCTTGTAGCGTAGTTGGAGAGTATTCTAAGCCTGGCCTCGCCGCCCGTCAACTCCTCTATGCGGGGTGCTATGGACTCGACTATGGTGTTGATCGTGTTAGCCCCCATAGCGTCTAGGACGTCGACTATGATGTGGACTACTATTATCGGGCCCATAGGCGAGTCGACGACTCTCACCTCTATATCCCTGGGCCCTCCACCCAGGCTCACTATCGTTGGAGCGCTCTTCCTAGCCTCCTCAAGTAACTCCTGCTTGGCCTCCAGTATCCTCATAGCCTTGTAGTACGGTGCCCTAGCCCCGACTATGTGTATTTGACCTATCATCTCCTGGGGGCCTGCCAAGCTCTTAATCCCCTCGCCCTCCCTGAGCATTTTAGCCGCGTTGCTCGCGGCCGCAACCACACTCGGCTCCTCGATCACCATTGGCACCAGGTAGTCTCTACCGTTGATCCTGAAGTTGACTGCCACCGCGAACGGGTATGTCATACCCCCGATCACGTTCTCTATCATGGAGTCAGCTACCTCCCTGGGGAGACCGCCCAGGTTGCTCAGCGTCCTGACCTCCTCCTCTGTTAAACCAGCCCATTCCGCAACGATCTTCAGCCTCTCGTTCATGTCCAGCTTGTAGAAGCCCTGGATCCTGCTTGTCTTCTCCATGTTGAACACCCCTTGTTTGTATTTTAAAGTGGGAATAAAAGGATCACGTAGAATCCCCTCCCTAGTCACGAAAGATTAGATAGGGATATCCCTGTATGCCTGGAGCCGATTAGGAGAGAGCTCTCGAAGAGGCGGCTACCCCGCTGAATCCAGTACTCCCCTACCCCTGCCCCTGTCCTAGGTATCCAAGCCTCTTCAACTCCTCGATGATCGATTCCACTATCCTTTGGCCGAAGCCCGGTAGGCTCATCAACTTGCTTGGAGGCGTCCTGGCTAAGTCTGCCAGTGTTCTTATACCGTGGTTTATGAGCACTCTAGCCCTCACCCTACCTATCCCCCTGAGCCTTATTAGCTCAAGAGCGTCTTCTCTCACACCGTATTGTATTCTGAGTGAAAGCTTGTTCAATTGGTTTGAGAAAGCTGTGTTTCCAAGCAACCTCTCGATTTTCGCTAGGGATGAGGTAATCCAGGTGGCAGTCTCCCTCATCGCGTATAGATCCCCTGGGCCTATCTCATACCTGCTTGTAATCCTGTCTTCATCCACCTCGTTAATCCAGTCCCTTAAAACCAAGGCGTGAACGTACCCCACGATCAAGTTATCGATCTCCTGGTCGCTCATCTTCCCTAACCCGATCCTCCGGGCGAGTTGCGACCGCAGGGCCTCCTCCTCGTATATTTCAACAATGTCCTCCGGTATGTATGGCCTGCCCCTACTGTAGTCGACCGTCGTGGTCACGACATGTAGCACATCTAACTCATCATACTCCCCGGGCTTATTCTTAACGTAGTAGTGGACTGTGAGAGGGTCTAGGTATGTTAGGGAGGTCAACCTCCCGAGCCTAGTCGCCTTGTAGAAGTCGCCGTTGGACTCCAGCATCTTCATCTCGACTAGCAATTTAATAGTCTTCTCCACCTGGCTTGAGAAGGCATCTATCCCGCCGTACTGGCGTGAGCCGAGCGTGTGAGCGTAGATCTCTAGTATGCTCTTCCGATCCCTGGCCTCACCGCCTGCTATTATCGACAGCGTGTGTATCCTGAGGCTCCTCTCGCTGGAGATCTTGCTGACGACGCTCTCTACGCCAGACCTAAGGTATTTCAACGCCTCCCCGCTACTCCTGGCATCAGCTATAATAGCCTCACCGATCTCGTCAAACCTAGGCCTACCCGCCCTCCCAGCCATCTGCTTGTATTCGAATACAGGTATATTCACCATTTTAGACGAGGATGGGTCGTACCTCTTAACCGAGACTATAACCCTCCTAGCAGGGAGGTTTACCCCTGCTGCGAGTGTTGGGGTCGCGTAGACGACCTGCAGTTCCCTCCTCCTGAAGGCCTCCTCGACAGCCCTCCTAGCAGGCATCGATAGCCCGGCGTGGTGGTAGCCCACGCCTCTCTCCATTAGGTGGAGGAGCCTTTCCCTCTCCATCCTGCTCGGGCTCTCCATCAAGGTCTCGACAACCCTCTCGTCGAGCCTCCCCGCCTTCAAATCCACGGTAGTGTTCGCCGTCGCCTCAGCCAGCTCCTCAACCCTCCTCCTGTTGTGGACGAAGGCGAGAACCTGGAAGCCTTTTAAAGCGGAGTGGACCGCCAGGTTCAACACTCTTTCATCGTAGTCGCTTTCAACATCCTCCGAGGAGCCGTCGTTGAAGATGATCTTCCCCGACTTCTTATCGTAATACCCCTCCCTTAGCTTGACAGGCCTCCAGTCTAGGTTGACGAGCCTTGCCTCAAGCCACTCGGCGAGCTCAGCGGGGTTCCCTATAGTTGCAGATAGCCCTATGACCCTTGAGGACGAGGCTTTAAGCCTTGCTATTATCATCTCCACCACGGGGCCTCTCTCCGGGTCGTTTATCATATGCAACTCGTCTACAACGACAACGCGGACTCTGCTGATCCAAAACGGTTTAATTCTCAGGAGGCTGTCAAACCTCTCGTACGTCGCTATGATAACGTCTTTATCCTCCAACTCCTCGGCAGGCGAGTCGTAGTCCCCTGTTGTAATACCTATCTTGAAGCCCAGCTCCTCGAGTATCTTGAACTCCTCATACTTCTCGCTTGCTAGGGCCCTCAAGGGTAGCAAGTAGACGCCCTTCCAACCAGCCTGCACAGCTCTAACAATACCCATCTCTCCTATCAGGGTCTTACCGCTTGCTGTTGGAGACGAGACGAGCAGGTTTTGATCGGTGAAAAGCCCCTGCCTGACAGCGTCTTCTTGAACAGGGTTTAACCTCTCAATACCCCTCTTCAAAAGCAACTCAATGTAGTCTCTCCTCAAACCGTACTTCTCGAGCTCCTCTACTCTCAAGAACACACCTTTCCAAGATAACCCATATCCCAACCAATCTTAAAAGATGGGCCCCACTAATCAAACGAGGATTTATCTCCATTAACACCTATCTAGTAGATGGTGGTGCCCCGCGGTTGTCTAGGAAAATCTTCCACAACCTTGTTAGCCTGGGAGAAGCGCTTAGTTTAATAGAGAAATACTACCCGCTTAAACCACTGGGTGTGGAGAGAGTTGGTTTAGAAAAGGCTCTTTTCCGCGTCCTGGCAGAGGATGTTTATTCGCCTGTCGACTACCCTCCCTTCGACAGGAGCGAGGTCGACGGCTACGCTGTTAGATCTGTTGACACATCATGGGCCGACGAGGTCTCGCCCGTCAAGCTAACAGTCACAGGTAGAGTCGAGGTAGGGGAGAAACCAGCCTACACTGTAGGGGAGGGTCAAGCGGTCGAGGTCTCGACTGGGGCTATGATTCCAAGAGGAGCTGACTCGGTGGTTATGGAGGAGTATGTTAGGAGGTCTGGGAGCGAGCTCTTGGTCTACAGGGGCGTGTACCCTGGAGAGAATATAAGTACTACTGGGAGCGACGTCTCGATCGGCGACCTAGTCCTGCAGAGGGGCGTCGTCTTAACGCCTGAGAGGATAGGGTTGTTGGCTGGCTTAGGGCTGAGAGAAGTGCTCGTCTACAAGCAACCCCGTGTAGCAGTTTTCTCTACTGGTAGAGAGCTCGTTGAGCCCGGCCACCCCTTGAGTCCAGGCATGATCTACGATGTGAACAGCTTCCTCATCACGTCATTCCTCAACTCGATAGGAGCAGTGGCAAGAAACCACGGGATTCTACCCGATGACGAGGAAGTAGTCTACAAACGCTTGAGCGAGGCCCTGGTGGAAAACGATATCATTATCACTAGCGGCGGAACCAGCGCTGGTGTGAAAGACGTCGTCTACCGCGTCTTCGACAAGCTGGGGGAGCCTGGTGTGGTCATTCACGGCCTGAAAGTTAAGCCGGGTAAGCCGACGGTTATCGGGGTAGCAAGGGGGAAGCTGTTGATAGGGCTCCCAGGCTTCCCGCTGTCATGCTACATGGTCTTATTGAAGATCGTGAAGCCGATTATAACCAGGCTCACAGGCCTCGCCGAGCCTGCTGAGAGGAGGGTTGAAGCGAGGATCCCGGTTAAGATAAGGAAGAGAGTTGGCTTCTCCACGTTTATACCGGTCAGCCTAGTCCTCTCACGAGACGGCCTGGTAGCCTACCCGCTCCAAGCTGGTAGCGGGAGCATTAGCTCCCTTGTCTACAGCGACGGCTTCATTACAATAGGGGAAAACGTGGAGTTAATCGAGGAGAACGAGACTGTCCAAGTAGATTTAATGAGACCGCAGGTTGAAGTGGAGGGGAGGCTTGTGATCATAGGTAGCAACGATCCACTGCTGTACCGCATTGTAAGCGAGCTAGGCCTGGTGAACAGGGCGAAGATAATACCTGTTGGAAGCCTAGGAGGCTGGCACGCTGTGGCCAGGGGGGAGGCTGACATCGCCCCAACTCATCTACTCGACGAGGAGACAGGGCAGTATAATACGCCATTCATCCTGAAGCTTGGCTTGAAGGGTAGGGCCGTCATTGTTAAAGGCTACAGGAGGCTCATAGGCCTGGTCTACGAGAAGGGGAACCCCAAGAACATACAGGGGATAGAGGATTTCCTTAGACCCGACATTAGGATAGTCAACAGGAACAAGGGGTCAGGAGTGAGGGGTTTCATAGACGCGGAGCTGAAGAAGCTGGGTTCTAAACTAGGCTTAAGCCTCGAGGAGGTCTCAAAGAGGGTTAACGGCTACTTCTACGAGGTTAAAACACACACAGCGGTCGCGGCGGCTGTAAAGCAGGGTAGAGCCGATGTAGGGGTTGCTGTAGGTTGGGCTGCCTCCGTCTACGGTTTAGATTTCAAACCTTTAAGCTGGGAGGAATTCGATTTCCTAATACCCTTGGATAGACTGCAACGTAGCGAGATCCAGAAGTTCATCAACGCGTTGAGGAGCAAGGAGTTCATGGAGAAAGTTGTCAGGGAATTCAAGCCCTACTACCAAGTATACGAGGCTACTGGAGAGCTGGCCTCCCCGCCGTGAATAGCGGAGGTTCTTTTAGAGAGGGTTTAACCCCGGGCTGGCCTCCGGCTCCTCAATTATCCCGGAGGGGCTGAGGGTATGCGTGGATTGGCTCCCATCGTTGATTAGTAAAGCCTATCATTCCATGGGGAGCCATGTTTGTCAGGGCATCAAGCTAAGTGGCATCCTTCATCCGCCGGGCTTAACAAACTCTTTCATCGTCAAAACATATTTCACTTCAACGTGAAAACCTCTAAACTTGTCCACTATACTCCCCAGGGTGAGAAGCAACTTGTAGCATGCTATTGGTGTAATAGAGTTGAAGAGGAGAGAGCCAAACGCTATAGCCTTGTCTTCAAGATCGATGCGGGTGCTCAAACTAGTTTTCCTGGTTTCAATCACCGCACTTATTTCCTCTTCCACCAGGTTTATGTAATCTACAATGCCCTCAATAGAGACCTTTGCTTGTGCGAGGAAGAACGCGTTTAACGCGCTGTAGAGCTCGAATAGGATGACCGCGTAGATGAGTGTTCTATACGATAAAAGGGATACCAGGCCTACGAGGATCGCCAGCGGATACCACTCCATGTATGTCCTAAAACCTCTCTTAAACTCCCTGGAAGCCGCTTCGAGGGGGTCAACCCTGAGGCCGGTCTTCTCCATTATAAGGTCGGCTACGAGTGAAGTGTACTCAGCTATGTTATCCGCAAGCTGATTCACGGTGGACAACAAGTAGAGCATTAACGCCGAGGTGGCTGCTTGGCCTATAAATCCAATGACTAGGCTGGAGGAAACAACTTCATCAGGTAGGTTTAGCAACGCGCTGAAAGATAGCAGTATAATATAAACTGGGCTTAGAAGGCTGAGGTATAGAGTTGAAAGCAAAGCTCTGCTCGAAGGGTTGAAACCCCCCAGCTCCCGTATGATACCGTCCATTCTTTTAACTACGCTCATAGCTAGCCCTTTCTCAGCAAGCCGTCTACGTGGGCGAGAAACCTGCTGGTTTTAACCGAAGCCTGGGAGACCTCAACCAGCTTACCCTCGTGTATTACAAAGTGCCTCCTCCTACTGTTGTCCAGCCTCATGACCTTGAAAACCTCCTCTACCATCCAGTGTAGTTGAGTACAGTGCATACTGCCGTCAACCGTCAAGACGGCGACCTCCTCGTACTCGCCTCTACCCAGGATGCCTGCGAGCTTGAATCCAACCATGTTAACGTGCTCCGCCTCAAGGCAGACGGAGAGAGGACAGTAGCCTCTCTCGATGAAACTCTTGTAGACCTCCGGGTGTTCTAGCTCGACGCACCTCCCGAGAATAAGGAGCCTGCGGCAGTTTCTTATAAGCCTCGACTTAGCGTTGACGTCGATAAGCCTAGGCGCCGTGTACGCCAATCTTCGTCCACCAGACCAAACTACCCTTAGGCTAAGTAAAAAATATTATATGGTTGAACTAAATATTAGTTGGGAAAAACATGTCCACAGTGAAAACAGGCCCAGTCCGTTTGAGCGGCTACGCTATTAAGTTGAGGAGAGTAGTCAACGCGTCTGTTGCAAGCTATTTGAAGAGTAAACCAGAGGTTTCTAAGAAGGAAGTTCAAAGGAAAGTCAATGAGTCATTAACCAATTTGAATAAAATCATCTACCAGGTTCTAGTCGAGAAATATATGGCTCCAAAAGACGCTATCGTAAACATAGAGCTTGAATACGAGATAGCAGACACGGAGTTTAAGATAAGGAACATCAAGGTAGACCTATACGAGTTGAACACGTCGATCTCCGATGAAGCTACAGCGGAGTTGAAGAAGCTTCTAGGGCTTCAAACCTAGTTTTTACAACCCCTACCTCTCTTCACGGGTGGAGCCGGGATGTCGGATGAAATGGTAGTCGGCATTCTGCAGGCAAACTTAGGCGGCGAGCCCGTTGAAAACGCTTTAAAAATAAGCAGTATGGTGAGAAGCCGGTTTAAGGAAGCTGATATAATTCTCACACCCGAGTACAGTATGGCGAACCCGTTCAAAGTCGGTGACCCAAAGAGCTTCTACGAGAAAGCGGAGGGTATAGGTGACAGCAGGTTTCTCAGTATCCTGGAGAAGACGGCCAGTGAAACAGGTAGTCTTATCTTGACGCACTTCATCGAGAAGACGAGTACACCCCCTAAGACCCGTAGCTCAAGCGTCCTAATCACACCGGGTGGTGAGAGAAGGCGGGTCTACAGTAAGATCCACCTGTTCAACGCCTATGGCTTCAGGGAAGGCGATTTCTTCGAGGAGGGCTCCCAGACCAGCATGCCTCTCAACGTTAAAGGTTTCACGGTAAGAGTGGCTATCTGCTACGATCTAAGGTTCCCCGAGCTCTTTAGGTTATACGCGTGGGAGGGGGCTGACGTGGTGTTGTTGCACGCTGGATGGGTCAGGGGTTACCTGAAGGAGAGTCAACTGGACTTCCTAGCCAGGGCACGTGCCCACGAGAACACTATCTACCTCGCTGTCTCCAACCAGGTAGGAGAGCTATTCACAGGCGGTAGCGGATTGTACAGCCCCCTGGGGTATAAGGTCTACGACTTAGGATTCAGCGAGAAATATGTTGAGGTCTCAATGGAAAGAGAGGAGATCGCATTAGCGAGGAAGCTGATCCCCGTCGTCGAGCAGTCTAGAGCAAAATGGAATATAAGGGAAAAAAGAGAAAGAGGTTTATAAAAACTCATTTAAGAGACTCTAGTTTTTTCATTATCTCCTGGTACATCTCCTCGCTGGCGAAAACAGCTTCAACCTCAGAGTCCCTGATCTTGACCACGAGGCCCTCTAGAGGGTGCTTAGGCGGGTCTGGTAGACTGGGATCCGGCTTCTCCTTCCCAATATACACCCATTTAACCCCGCCGCTCTGACCACGCTCAATCTTATACCAGTACCTCCCGTAGTAGTAGTACTTTGTCTTCACAGCACCCTTCTCCTTTCTGACAGCTATGTGAACCGGCTTCAAATAGTAGCCCTTCTGGCGCGCTATGTTGTTGTACTCGTAGATTTGTTGCAGGTAGTCGGCGATGACTATGTTGAGTTTCTTCAGGAAGTCCAGCGATTCCTTGACCTTCTTCTTCATGCGCTTCGTAGCTACCTCCATATTTGTCAGACCATGGGAGTCATTTCATTATTATCAAAAACGTATTTTCATCATCCCTATTTAAATTTTAGCACAAAAAACTTATATATTGTTTTTACCAGCCACACTTCTATGTTCCATGGAGAAGCCGGTTTTTGAGTAATCTAGCTTCTCCTCACCCCTTCACTATCTATCCTAGCCACCATTGGTTTCCGGCCCTGCTGGCTGATCTTATCCAATACTTTCGGGAGCTTAGCCTCATCTACAATAGCTATGATCACACCCCCACGCCCAGCCCCACAAATCTTAGCACCCAGAGCCCCTGCTTCACGTACAGCCCAGATAAGGCTGTCGAGTAGGGGTGTGGAGACACCTAAGGACACTAAGAGACCGTGGTTTATATCCATCAACTCCCCTAGCCTTGCGAAGTCGCCTCTCTCAAGGGCTTTCAAGGCCTCCTCAACTAGTGCCCCAGCTGCATCGTAGATCCCCGACATGACCCGATGGTACTTCTCATACCTCCTCAAAACATCCTCCACTACCTGCCCTGTCGACCTCTTTACCCCGGAGTCCACTATCAACAGGTATATGTCATCCGGCCATTTTACTTCAACTCTTTTGAACTCCCCTCCTTGATAGTAGAGTACGCCGCCGTACGTGGAAAGCGTGTTGTCTATTCCGCTTGGTTTAACATGGTAGACTTTCTCAGCCTCGAAGGAGACCTCCCATATGAGTTTTTTATCCGGATCCAGACCTTTGAGAGCGGCTAATGCGTGAGCGGTTGAGACCGCGACCGCAGCCGAGGAACCCATCCCGGCAGCCATAGGTATCTCGGAGTCGATGATGACATGGAAATCCTTCGTTAAACCTATCCTCGAAGACAGCTCTTGGTAAACCCTTAGCAAACCCTTATCCAGAACCCTCCCGGAATCCAGGTCTAGTAGCAAGCCCAGTTGCCGGGACTCTACAACACCTCGACCCGGCCCAGCACACGCCTTCGCATACACGTTGACAGCCGCGCCTATCGCCGGCTTACCTTTCACTACAAAATGCTCTCCAAAGAGGATCACCTTACCCGGCGCTATAGAACACGCCATCTCCAACACTCAACTATAAAACCCTATGTGCGAGGTTTATAGGTTTTGAGTGATGCTATGAGTAAAAATAGGCAGGTTGAGCCCCTCTTCGCTCTTACAAACAAAGTAAGGGATAGGGTTGGAGGGATAAAGCATAAGATCATGGTTTTAAGCGGTAAAGGAGGGGTCGGCAAATCCTTTATCTCATCAATGCTATCGCTTGCTCTAGCCGAGAGAAACTACCGTGTGGCGATAATGGACGCTGACATCCACGGCTCAAGCATCCCAACTCTACTCGGGTTACATAATGCGAGGCACTACGCTGACGAGGAGGGTATTCTACCCGTTGAAGGCCCGCTGGGAGTGAAAGTAGTGGCTGTAAACCTGATGCTCGACTCACCTGACTTGCCGGTGGTGTGGAGGGGGCCGCTGAAGTCGAGAGCTATAATCGAGCTGTTGGCAAAAGTCAAGTGGCCTCAAGGGGACTTCCTGATTTTAGACCTGCCGCCCGGGACTGGAGACGAGGCCATCACGATCGTCCAGTCCATCAAAGACCTGACCGGGGCGATCATAGTGACAGCGCCCAACATCTTGTCCGAGGTCATAGTCTCTAAAGCAGTCAATTTCGTTGTCAAGAACAATGTTAGGTTGCTCGGCATCGTGGAGAACATGAGCTACTTTAAATGCCCTGAAAGCGGGAGGGAGTACCCTATTCTGGGGAGGAGCACTGGCGAGGAGCTTGCCAGGAAGTACAACACGAGGCTCCTAGCCAGAATACCCTTAGACCCCCTGATAGCAAGCGCTCTTGAGAAGGGGGTGCCATATCTCCTGGCATACCCCGAAGGGGAGGCTGCCAAAGCAATTAGATCGCTAGCTGAAGAAGTTTTAAGGATTCTACAGCAATAAGTACAACCAGGTTAAACGGTGGTATATTGGGGGAGCAGGAGCAGGGTGGGAAGAAGCCTAACTGGCTACTCATAAAAGAGGCATGTCTAGACCTGGTTAAGTCGGGTAAAAACTTCTTCAGCCGCCGTGAGATCATAAACGTCGCAAAGCAGAAGGACCCCTCTAGATCCGATATGAGCCTAGACTTCGAGATCGACCTGGTCACGGTTAACAGCAACAGCAAGGACAAGTACAGGGATCCCGATAAACTATTCCTGTTTAGAATCGACAGGGGCTCCTACACTTTATACGACCCCGAGATACACGGGCCAATAGAGAAGTATATTGAGCTAGCGAGGGCTAGCCCGGCGCGTAAACAAGTGATAGCCCAAGTTGTTAAAGACTTGGAGGAGAGGGGGTTCGAGGTCTCGGAGAACAAGCCTTCTAAACCGCTTCAACCCGATTTAACTGCGTGGAAGGACGAGAAGAAGATCGGGGTGTGGATTATAGATCCAAGCGCCGATAGGCCTACGCAGTTGAAAAACCTCTACCTCTCAATAGGCTCCTCACTCGTAGACCAGAGCTTCGACGGCTATTTCATTATAATACCGCAAGACCTAGCAAATAAAATAAGTGATAGAGTCAAGAGCGTACTCGAGTCCTTCAACACGAGAATTATAGTTCTCAGGGAGGAGAAGAAGTACACTCTACTTATTTAACGCGGGCGGCTGGAGATTCTCGTTTTCAAGCTTCGTCTTCAACAGGCTCCTAGCCTCCTCGAGCACTTTCCTAGCGTCAGGCGTCTCAGTCGTATCGAGCTGCAGCGGTGGCCCTGTCTCGAGATTGGTGCTGGCCAGCTCTCTTATCGAGACCTCTAGCTCGGAGAAGTAGACAGCTAAGTCGGAGATCTTCGACTCAGGTATCTTCTTGATCTCGCCTACAATGCTTGAAACCTCGTCAGCTATCAGCTTGAAGTCCCTCATGGCTATCGCGAGGTCTATGCTCAGCGAGACTTTCTCGAGGACGAGTTTCAGCACTTCAAGCCTGCTCCTCATGTTGTCAAGCTTAGCTATCTCCTCAGCGTATCTCTTAGCAAGATACGTCTCACCCCTCGCCTGGAGTTCAACAGCCATGTCCATCAACTTACTCCGCCTACTATTAATCCTGTCGATGAGAGCGTCAAGCCTCTGAATACTGGCCCTCACATTGTATAGCGCTGTTAAAGCAGATTTCAAAGGGTCAACTTTCTTCTTGAAAACCAAATCAGCACACCAACCATGTTATTCTCCACTAGGTTTATTTATAAAATACCGGGGTATTATCATCGCAGAGCTGATTAGGTTCCTGTGATGAGTGTTTCAAACCATAGAGCTATATCATCTTCCTTCCCCGCGGAGGTTTTGCTTGTAGTCCCCGGTGTCGGGACGCTGATTTGAAAACCTGTAATTGGAGTGTAGATCGTGTTTTCTAATAGGTTATGACCTGGTATATTGTAATCACTTCGTATAGGTAGGCCCCGTTTACAACAACCTTGTTACCCGATTTATCGAGGAAGGGCTCAGCTATTACAGCGTAGGGTTTCAAGTATGGGTCGTTGGCTAACGGTCTATCACTCGCCCCCAGTGTTTTAGTGGATAAGACCTGTATGTAGGTTGTCAAGTTCAACTGGTCGACAAGAGATGATAACTGGGGGTAGGATGCTGTAAGCGATGAAACCGGGTTGGCTACACCGGTATACCAGGTGAATGTCACGTTGGATTTCCACTGTTCATTGAGGTATAAGATGCCGTCGACCATCATCTTGTATAGTAGAGGCGCGTTCGAAAGGTCGTCGAACCTGGGTGATACGACCAGGTTGTTCTGGAAGAAGTAGAGGTAGAAGGAATCACCTAGGGAGACGTAGGATACGTTAACCCCTTTCGCCCCGAGCTCTCCTATTACTGAGTCCCCGATCCTTATCATCCAGATGCTCTTAGGGATATCATCCAGGCCCACCATTAAGCCCGGTATAACAGGTGTCACATCATAAGAGTTGTTGCCTGTCGGCCTGAAGCTGAACACGTCGAAGACTAGGATGTAGGTCTTGTTTACAGGCGTGTTAAGTAGCCTGAGTAGTTGAACTACTTCACTGGTGTTCTGGGCTGTCAGTATTAAACCAAGTATGCCGATCTGAGTTATGTTAAGTGTTGAACCGTCAGCCACAGACGCCCTATCCCCGAGGACGCTTATCGGGTACCCGTAATCCCACCACGCCACTATGACTGAGTCGGGTGATGTATTCCTTATCGCGTCTATAGCCTTGTACCATGCGTTAGTCCAATACGGAAGCGTGGTGTAGCCTGCTTTAATACTGGGGACCACGCTGTTCATCTGGAGGTAAGTTGAGTATCCTGCTAACGCTATGTTGGCGAGGAGGAGTACTGTGAATATCAGTGAAATCAGGAATATCTCCGGGCTCGTTTGCCTAGCATAAACCCTCTTCCTCCTATCCTTCGCGTAAACGCTCTCCTGCGGTATCAGCCTTGAGGATACCACATCTGCGAAAACACCTGCTACTGTGAGGCCGGTTGTCGCCGCCGTAACCTCCATGTAGGCCGCGTTCATATAGGCGTACACTGCCAGCAGGAATGACACTGCTATGAGAGCCCTGTCAGCTCCGCCTTTGTATATTAGATACAATGCGCCGATCACCGCTAGGAGGAAGGGCGAGACAATAAACATCCAGTCAGAGTAAGTCCCCCAGCTCCTTAGGATTCCTGAGATGCCCATAGTCGATAAAGCAGGCTGGTGCTCCTCTACGCTCTCGAATATAGGGTTTGAAGCTATCTCCCTTAAACCTAGAATCCACGCGAAACGCCCAGCGATCTCGAGTTTACCCATGTAAACGAGCACGACGCCGGCGATCACCAGGATTATGAGGATCAGGAAGTATCCTCCCAGCCTGATTAGAGGCTTCCGCAGACCCAACCTCTTATACTCGTGGTATTGAATCGAGTATGCGAGGGGTATCAGTGTTGAAGCTAGGACAACCATGCCTAGACCGTTCACCTTAAACGGGCTGATCTGCAACATAGAGGTTATCGCTGGAGACCCGAAGACCACGATGTAAGTCAGCAGGAGCATCAGTATGTTGAGTATGATGAACCTGGGTGTGGCGTCCTTCGAGGATATGAGTGGGAGTAGGATCAGGTATGCTGTGAAGCCGCCTAGCACGTAGATGAAGCCTCCCCACGACCAACCCAGGAGGCCGAACGCTATCGAGGACCCTATTAGCAGGACCACCGTTTTAACGTTGAGACCCCTCGAAGAGTACTGCTTGTAGAACAATATGTACAGGTAGAAGAATAGTGTAGCAAACATTATTCCTATACCGTACTTTGTTGAGAATCCAATTATACTCCTACCAGTTGCGGCCGGCACTAAAGCGTAGAACACTGCGGCGAGCAGGCCTGCTAGAACACTCCCACGCGTGAGCTCGTACGCTGACAAGAACACGAACAGTATTGTGAACACCGTGAAGATCAAGGGCTGTACGACACACCAGTCTTTGAGAGATATCCCGGTGAACTTGACTAGATTGTATGATAAAGCCTCCCACATGGGTAGAGCCGGGTACTCGGAGTGGGTGAAATCCCTTCCCCAAGGATACCAGAAGATATGAGTAGCAGGGTTATCCTGTGTGAGGCTATACCATGACAATAAACCGTGCTCGTATATGTAGTTCGCCTGCCAGTAGACCACGAATGGGTCTGCCTCGTATAGTTCAAGCCCGTAGTTTAAACCAGGCAGAGCCCTAACGTAGACTCCAATAACGATGATCAAGGCGAGGAGGGAGTACACTATGAGCTTGTACTCTCTGCTGTGCTCTCTTTTAAATTCGTAGAAAACCCTCCCCAGTTTATAGCTTAACTCCGACAACACTCAACACCCTTAGCTAGGAAGCCTATATACCGTGGTTGAAGTATAAAAAACATTCTTTAAGGAATGAGCAGGGCTAGGATCGATTTCTGAACATGCTTTCTATTCTCGGCTTGATCCCACACCACACTCCACTTCCCGTCTATCACATCGTCTGTGACCTCCTCTCCCCTGTGCGCGGGCAGGCAGTGCATGAAGATCGCGTCTGGCTTAGCCTGCCTCATTAGTAGAGAGGTGACCCTGTAGGGCTCTAGGTCTCTTATCCTCTTCTCTCTCTCGCTCTCCTGCCCCATACTAACCCAGACATCGGTGTACACCACGTCCGCATCCCTGACGGCTCTCCATGGATCCCTCTCAATCTCGAAAGAGCCACCGTACTTTACAGCAGTCTCATTGAACAGCTTGACCACAGATGGGTGCGGGTCGTAGCCCTTGGGGGAGGATATGACCAGTTTTCCACCGAGTAAACCCACGGCCAGCATTAGGCTGTGGGCGACGTTATCCCCTCCGTCTCCAACGAAGACTATCTTGAGCTTAGAGATATCCCTCCCCTTCTTCTCCATTATAGTGAAGACGTCTGTTAAGCCCTGGGCAGGGTGGTGTAGGTCGCTTAAGCCGTTTATCACTGGTATACTGCTGTACTCGGCTAGCTTCTCGAGCTTACGATGCTCGTAGACCCGGGCCACTATGCCATCCACGTACCTGGAGAGGGTTCTCGCAGTGTCCTCAATAGTCTCCCCTCTCGCGAGTTGCATCTCGCTGGAGTGTAGAGCGATGACGTCGCCCCCGAGCTCTTTCATAGCTGTCTCAAAGCTGACTCTAGTCCTAGTGCTGGGCTTCTCGAAGATCATCGCTAAATGCCTTCCTGGGAGTAGCGGGATAACCCTTTCACCCATCTTGAACCGGGATTTCAAGTGGGCGGCTACGTCGAGCATCAACTGGATCTCTTCCCTAGTGAACTCGGCTAGAGTTAGGAAATCCCTGTTCTTCAAACCATTATACAACGGCTTCACCATACAAACTTGAGTGGCGTGGAGGTAAAAATCTTTGACATCCCCGAGGGCTATCCTTTTATTACCCTCTCAACGCCATGAACCGCCCTCTGATGAGGCCCATGAAGCCGGTTGTGAGGGCAGTCGCGTATTTCACGCCGCGGTTCAAGGATGTAAACGACTTGAAGTCGACGCTCGAGAAGGCTGTTACACTGCTCTCCGATATTGCTAGACTCGTGGAGAATGAGGGGTTCACGGTGTTCACGAAAAGGATCACGCTACCTCAAAGCGAGATAGGGTTGGCCGACATTGTTAAAGCTCTAGACAACCTGGGTTTAGTGGAGAAGGGTATTCTTGTCAGCATCGGCTCCCTCGATGTCGATAAGGCTGGGTGGAAAGCGGTTGCAGAGACAGTTCTGGGAGGATACTACGCCAGCTTGTTGTTCAACGAGAGCAACCCGGTAGAGTCTGCTAGAGTTTTTTCTAAAATAATTCACGAGATAAGCGACGCCGACCCGTCAGCTGCCACGAGGATAGCTGTTGGATTCCATGATCAACCCCTTGAAACACCCTATTTCCCTGATTCAACCAGTAGCGGCGTGGAAGGGGTTGGCTTCTCATTCTTATACCCGGATTACCTCAGAGAGGCTGTAAAAGAGGGGGCGAGTATTGGGGAAGCCTTCAATATGTTCTCCCGTTCAGCGGCAAGTCTATTCAACGCTGTTAAGAGGGCGTTTCGACTAAGGTTGGTTGCTGATTTCAGCTTGTCGCCCTGGAAGGAGAATAGCGTGGTGAAACTGCTGGAGGCCGTTGGCTACAGGGTTTTGGAGCCCGGTTTCCACTACGGTTTATTCGAGCTGAACAAGCATATAAGGAGGGTTGCTGAGGCAAGTGGTGCCGCCGCTGGGTTCAACGAGGTGATGCTCCCCTACGCTGAGGATGACGAGCTTATTAAACTTGGATCCAGGGGTGTTCTCACAGCATACGACCTCCTATCCTACTCCTCTGTATGCGTGGCTGGGCCAGACATGCTTGTTGTCCCATCCTCCACCGGGGAACTCTCCAGGTTTATACTAGACTCGTATGGTGTGGCGGCCACCAAGAATAGGCCGATGGCCCTAAGGGTAATACCGGTAAACAGTGAGCCCTTGGAGACAGTGGATCTAGGGCGCTTTGGTAAAGTCCCCGTTATACCCTACTCCCGGCAAAATTCCAGGCTGAGTAAACGTTAAATACTGCAAGCCGGATAGCCAGGATTGTTGAGGTGTAGTGCATGAGCGACGCATGGTTCCTAGGCCTGCTCGAAGGAAAACACTGGCTATCCAACGCGGACTACGACATAGACACGGTATTCACCGTGTTAAAGGCCGCGAAAGAGCTGAAGGAGATGTTCCATAAGGGTGTGAGGAAAGTTAACTGGCTTGACGGCAAGACGCTGTACTTGATCTTCTACAATAAGAGCCTGAGGACTAGGAACAGCTTCCAGACAGGTATGTACCAGCTGGGAGGCCAGGCAATATACATATCCCCAGACCAGGTTTACACGCCGACTCTACCAGAGGACATGGTGCCGTATGCTACTGAGGCCATCAGCGACGTGGCTAGGGTTCTGAGCAGGTATGGTAGCGGGATCGCTATCAGGATCTACGGTGATGCCGCCAAGTGGATTATTGGGAGAGGGCATAGGATTATAGAGGAGTTCGCCAAGTGGAGTAAAGTGCCAGTCCTGAACATGGAGGACGATATCTGGCACCCGTTCCAGTCACTAGCCGACGCCTTAGCGGCGTTCGAGGCGCTAGGCTTCCCCAAGGATCTAAGGGGTAAGAAAGTCGTCGTCAGCTACGCGTACAGCGGTGGGCTGAAGCCACTCGCCGTGCCACAGGATGTAGCTACAACCTTCGCCATGCTGGGCGCAGACGTGTATGTAGCCCACCCACCGGGATTCGAGCTATTAGACGATGTCATGAACAAGGCTAAGAAGTACGCTGAGCACTGGGGTAGCGAGTTCAAGATAGTCCACAACATGGATGAGGCGTTCGAGGGCGCTACAATAGTCTACCCGAAGGCATGGAGCCCCAAGGGCTTCTTCCCACCCTTCAACACGAAGGTCGACAAGGAGGGGGCTACAGCGTACCAGAACAAGTTCAAGGACTGGATAGTTACAACTGAGAGGTTGGAGAAGGCTGGTAAACCATTCTACATGCACTGCGGCCCCGCTGACAGAGGCCAGGAGGTTACAGACGAAGTGCTAGACAAGTACCCGAAGAGCCTGTACTTCGAGGAAGCAGAGAACAGGTTGCACGTGCAGAAAGCAGTAATGGCTATGGTAATGGGCAGTAGAAAGTGGTAGTTTTCGTTTTTTCTTTTTCCTTCTCCTCACTCTTCCCACTCCAAGCCCTTTCTAAGCTTGATAGGAGTGCGGGATGAGGGTCAAAGGAATCAACTATGGACTATCCCTCTACTCCTCCTATATACTACCATTGTTTGATCTCGAGGAAGTCTCCGGCGGGTTCATCTTCAGGAAGAAGCATGGAGCCTACAGAGGGCTAATGTGCAGGTTTGATAAGAGGAATCTTGAAACAAATTGTAAGATCCCCCGGCACTGGCCTGAGGAGGTTGTATACAAGACGCTCGGGTTGGATAAACACTACTTGTATCAAAAACTAGCCGCTGAGGTGGATGGTAGAGGGTTTGTGGACACTATTACCTTAATGTACTCGCCCCCGGATAAGACACTTGTAGCATACACGATATACTTATCGCAGAACACGAACTACCACACTAACACGGTTAGATGGGTTAGAGAGCTCTTGGAGACCGGTGTCATCAAGGCGAGATCATACCAGGTGTCTTGGTTCATGGAAAACAAGAATCTTATAAGAGAGAGCACTTCGCTCGGAGACCCCCTGGAAGAGGCTGCGAGACTCCTCACATTGAGAGGAGTGGGATTCAAGGGTAGCCAAGCCTACCTGTTATACGCCCATGGCCTAACAGAGTATGCCCCCTTAGACCGGCATTATAGAGCTTTGGTGAGCGAGTACCTCAACCTGCCTCCCCCCGATAAAAAGTTTTGTCTAAGAGCGTTTTTCAACTGTGGGAGATGCCCTTTATCGGGTGAGTGCGTGTACAGCCGGCTTAGAAGTAGGCTGGGCTATTTCAACGGCGTCCTCCAGTCAATTGTTTATATAGCGGGTAGTCTAAAGAAGGCTGGGGGCAGAGGTATAGTTGAAGTTTTAGTAGGGGGCTTCGAGGACTTGAGCGATTTATTGCTGGATAAAGCCTCTTTATACCTTAGTAGACGCTTATCTACTTAGACCAGCTGATCCCGATGCCGGGTTTAGACCCCTTTAAACTCGGGGAGGAGGTTCGCAAGCAGGTTACTAGAGTTAGAGGCGGCGTCGAGGAGAGAAGATACTACAGGTTCAGGGGCGGTAGATGGTATGGGGGTATTGCTACCGGTGATGTTGTCGGGTGCAACCTGAGGTGTAAGTTCTGCTGGAGCTGGAGGTTCAGCTACTACACGGATAGAGGCGAGTTCTACAGCCCTCTAAGGGTCTTCCACACTCTTAGAGACATCGCTGTTAGAAGGGGTTACAAGTATGTGAGGCTCAGCGGGGGAGAGCCAACCTTATCATGGAGGCACCTCGTCGAACTCCTCAGGCTTTTCAGCGAGACAAACCTCATTTTCATACTAGAGACGAACGGGTTGCTAATAGGCAAGTATGAGGAGTACGCTCGTGAACTCGCAGGTTTCCCCAACATAGCTGTTAGGGTGTCTTTCAAGGGGACTACACCCGAAGAATTCGAGTTGTTGACTGGAGCCGACAGATCCTTCTTCGAATACCAGTTTAAAGCCCTTGAAAACCTGTTCAACGCCGGCTTAAAGCCCGGGGAAGACTTCTACCCAGCCGTTATGTTGAGTTTCAGTAGCAGGGACAACTACAATAGCTTTAAGAAGAGGCTTAGTCAAATACACCCTGCTCTAGCTGAGTCCATTGATGAAGAGTACGTGATCCTCTACCCCCATGTAGTCGAGCTTTTAAAGAAGAGCGGGCTTAAGCCCCGCGTAGCTTACAAGCCCGACGGCGTACCGGACTTTATGATCTAGGGCCATCTATGTATGCGAATATACAAGACAGGGAAGGATTGTATTGTTTAAAAACTCTTGAAGGAATCTCTTCTATTCTAAGCAGGGTGGTTGAATGGCTAGAGACGATAAATACATGGTAATAGCGTTCGGTGGAAACGCGTTCCAGACTAAAGGCGATAAAGGCACCCCTGAGGATTATTGGAGGAACGCGTACAGGGCTGCAGATATAGTGGTCTCCCTGCTAGAGGAGGGTTATAGGATAGCTCTGACACACGGCAACGGCCCGCAGGTCGGTATAATAGCTGAATGGATGATGGCGGGGCTTAAGATGAAGCAATTGCCGCCTATGACGCTGGATATAGCAGGGGCTATGACCCAGGGTTGGCTCGGCTATCTACTACAGCAAGCCTTGTACAACAAGCTCTTAGAGAAGGGGCTTCTAGGCTCGAAAGTGAAGGGTGTTGTAACGGTCGTAACGCAGACGCTCGTCAACAAAGATGACCCGGACTTCAAGAACCCCAGCAAATACATTGGCCCATGGTACGAGAAAGAGGAGGCCGAGAAGCTGGCTAAAGAGTATGGCTGGGTCATCAAGCCCGACCCAAGGGGCGGGTATAGGAGAGTAGTCCCCTCACCAGACCCGTTCATCCAAGTTGAGATAGAGGCTGTTAGAACACTCCTCGACAACGGCTTCATAGTGATCGCGGATGGCGGCGGCGGGATACCAGTGTATAAGGATGAGAAGGGGCTCCTGCACGGCGTGGAGGCGGTCATAGACAAGGATTTAGGCGCGGAGAGGATGGCCACAGCGCTTGGAGCCAGCGTCCTGTTAATCCTGACAGACGTTGAGAAGGTCTACTTGAACTACGGTAAACCAGACGCGAAACCCCTCGACGTACTCACAGTGAGCGAGGCGAAGAAATACTACGCTGAGGGACACTTCAAGCCAGGTAGCATGGGGCCTAAAGTGCTGGCCAGTATAAGGTTTATTGAGAACGGCGGTAAACTAGCCATTATCGGCCATCTGTTAAAAGCCAAGGAAGCCCTTGAAGGGAAGTCGGGCACCCGGATCATACCTGGTTGAGTGTTTTAAGAAGAATCTTTTTCTCCTCTCTACCTTCTTCCTATTTTTAACACTACATATTCAAACTACGATGCTTCAGGTTTACTTGCAGACCATTAGTAGCCGGATAAGTCCAGTATACTCTACTTTTCTAGAGCTATTAACCCGAAATACCATCTTCCTCACAACCTAGGCTATCTGCTGGAGGTGGAAAGAACCACCATAATAGTTAAATAAAGCCCTACCTTTGAGTAGGCACAAGTGACTGCCCGGCTTGCTCTACAGGGTTACTAGAGGATGGAGAGTTATGGAGGATAGAATCAAAGGGTTAACCGCGCTAGTGTTGACGTCGCTCATATGGGGTTCCAGCTTTATATTCATCAAGCTCAGCGTATCCAGTATCGATGGCCTCGCCTATACTTTTTATAGGGCTGTGCTAGCGCTTGCGATACTAGCCCCTGTGGGGTTAGCTTATAGGAGAAGATTTAGCCCGAGGAGCTTGAAGAAAAGCTTCATCGTAGGCTTATCATACATTATAGGCCTCGCGTTGCAAGGGCTTGGAACAGAGTTCACGACTCCCTCTATCTCGGCTTTTGTAACCGGTTTAAACACGGTTTTCGTGTACATCTACGAGTTCTTTAAAGGAAGCGGGAGCTGGACTAGGCTCTCGGCTTCACTTGTTTTGTCGACTGTAGGGCTATACCTCCTCACAAAGCCCTCGGGTGAGCTGACCCTAGGTGTACTGCTTGTTCTAGCTGGAGCAGTGGCTTGGGCTGTTGAAATAATCCTCGTGAGCGTCTGGAACAGAGAGCTCTCCGCGGATACATTATCCTTTCTAGTTGGCCTATTACTCCCAGGCCTGCTTCTAGCCCCCTACATTTTAATAGCCGATAGGACTATACCTAGCGCCACCACACTACTCTTCATCCTCTACCTAAGCTTGTTCTGCACTATAGTAGCTTCGATACTCCAAGTGCTCGGCCAGAAATACGTGCCAGCATACGCCGCTGCCACAATATACCTTCTAGAGCCGGTTTCCGCCATGATCTTCTCAGTGGCATTCTACGGTGAGAGGCCTGCCCCCGAGCAGGTCGCCGGCTCCCTATTGATTCTCATAGCCATCTACGTTGCCTCGAAGTAGTTGCTCCACTATTCGTAAGTTGGCAAATAGATAGTTTTATTTGATGCCTCGGGTAAAATTGAATAAGGGGGTATGAGTGAGGGAGAAAGTTGATATCCTGATATCAAACACCTTACTTGTAACAATGAACAATGAGAGACGTGTAGTCCCCAGAGGGTTTGTAGCCGTTAGAGACGGTGTTATCGTGGATGTGGGCGTCGGCGACGGGAGAGAGAAGTATTCAAGCGAGGAAGTCATAGACGGGGCCAAAACAGTCACCGTCCCAGGCTTCATAAGCGCCCACACACACTTCTACGGCGCACTCCTCACGGGTAGCCCCTGGTTCGGCAGGATTGAGCCGCCTTCAGACTTCATGCAGAACCTCCAGAGAATATGGTGGGCTCTAGACGTGATGCTATGCCACGAGGAGGCTTACGCCGCCGCCCTGATCGGCTCCATAATGTACGCCAAGTCCGGTGTAACCAACTTCTTCGACAATATTAGCGCCCCCAACTGCATCGAGAACATACTCGACAGCATGGAGAAGGCTGTGAATGAGGTTGGGTTGAGGGGGATACTCAGCTTCGAGGCCACGCAGAGGAGGAGCATCGAGGAGGGTGTGAGGGGTGTTAGAGAGAACGAGAGGTTTATAGTCAAGAACAATAGAGACCCTAAGAAGAGGGTTAAGGGCGCGATCTACCTCCACGCCAGCTTCACTGTCACCGATGACTTGTTCAAGCTCGCTATGGAGATTGCGGAGAAGCACGATGCGTTAATAGCGATCCACACGGAGGAGGGCCTAGTAGACGTCTACCACAACATCGAGAGATACGGGCTTAGGCCCATTGAGAGGATGGAGAAGCTTGGGTTCCTCTCCCCAAGAGTCCACTTGGTCCACGCAGTCCAGGCCACTGACGAGGAGATAGCTTTGATCAAGAAGAGGGGGGCCCACGTCGCGCACAACCCTATGAGCAATATGCTGAATGCAGTCGGCGTCCCGAAGATACCTAAAATGCTCGAGCTAGGCATTAACGTAGGGTTGGGAGACGACGGCTATATCTTCAACATCTTCGAGAATATGAGGGCAGCATACCTAATACACAAGGTTTGGAACCTTGACCCAAGGCTCATGACGCCTCTACAAGTTGTTGAAATGGCCACCGTTAACTCTGCTAAGATGTTCCACCAAGAGAGAGAGCTGGGGAGCATCGAGCCCGGGAAGAAAGCGGATCTTGTTGTTATCAAGCCCAGAACACCTTCAACACCTGTAAACGAGAAGACCATCTACGCACATCTAGTGAACTCCTTCTCCTCCGACGACGTGGACACAGTTATAGTGGATGGGAGGTTTGTCGTGAAGGAGAAAAAGTTTGTCAACATCGACCTGGATAAAGCCCTCGAAAAAGTCCACAGAGTCGTCGAGAAGCTATGGGATAGAATGCTTGCGGAAGGCAAATACCAGCTGGACTACTTGAAATAGTTTTCCAAAATAATATTTTTCATTTTTATCCAACACTTTATATAACTCCCACACGGTTTTCTATGAGTTTATTTAATTGTCTATCCGTGAATACCATTTTTCTAATCCGGTATTAAGCTGTATCACTATCCCATAATTTATTATTGCTACTTATGAAAAATTATATAAAACCCTTAACAACTAATAATAACATAAGGGGATGTATATGGCTGCGAGAGAGCCTTGCAAAAATGCTATCAAAGTGAAGACGCCCTCTGGGAAGGAGCTGGAGCTCATCCCGAGAAAAGTCTGGCAACTCAACCCTAGTGGAAGAAAGGGCGTTAAAGTAGGTTTATTCCAGGACCCTGAAACAGGCAAGTTCTTCAGGCAGAAGGTGCCAGACGACTATCCGCTCTGTGGTTAAACCTTTGTTTTTTGTTTTTTAACCATAGAAAATTATTTTTACCTCGCCTCCTGGAATAATGTTTGAGAGGTGTGAGAGTGCCGAGTCTAGAAGTCGAGTTTGCGGGTCTCAAGTTCAAGAACCCCCTCATGAACGCTGCCTGCCCAGTATCGAGAGACGCGGAGTCTATGAAGATCCTCATAGACAACGGCGTCGGCGGTGTTGTGGCGAAGACTATTAGCGTTAAGCCAGCTATTGTCCCGAGGCCCAGCATGGCCGCTGTAGACAGGGGTATAACTAGGATGCAGGTTCTCAAGACGATTAAACCAGGGGATATAAGGATTGTCAACCTAGACAGCGGGAACAACAGGTTCATATTCGGTGTTTTAAACGCAGAGCTGTGGAGCGATATACCGGCGGAGCACTACTTGGAACGCGAGTACCCTATTGTCAGAGAGTACGCGAGGAAGAACAATGTCCCCTTCATAGTAAGCATAGGGTATACACCTGAGGAACTATCCAACCTAGGCCCTAAAGTGGAGAAAGCTGGCGCGGACGCTATTGAGTTCTCGACGCACTACATCGGGAAGGACTACAGGCCTGTTGTGGAGGCTGCCAAAGCACTTAGGGAGAGCGTCAGCATCCCGATCTTCGCAAAGCTGAGCCCGTTCACGCCCAACATACCTGAACTCGTTAAAGAACTCGAGAAAGTGGGGGTCAACGGTCTCGTCGCCACGAACACTATCGGCCCTGCTCTAAACATAGACGTTGAGACTGGTATGCCTATTGTCGGCGGCCCTTATGGATTCGGTTGGCTCAGCGGGCCAGCGCTTAAACCCCTAGCTCTAGCAATAGTCGCGCAAGCAGCGCTGAACACGAAGCTACCTATCATAGGCGTCGGCGGTATTAGCAGGGGAGTCGACGTTATAGAGTACTTCATGGCTGGGGCATCAGCAGTCCAAATATGTACGGCGGCTTTAATCGAGGGCCCAGGCGTCTTCAAGAGGATCTTGAAGGAAACCGAGGAATGGCTGGAGAGGCATGGATACGAGAGCATTCTCGATGTAAAGGGGCTTGCCCTGAAACACCTGAAGCCGGAGCCGCGTAGAGTGTGGGCGGAGCCCCCCATAGTCGACCCTAAGAAGTGTATTGGATGCGGGTTCTGCGAGCAGGTCTGCAACTACGACGCTGTGCACGTCCTACCAGACGAGAAAGGGAAGAGAGTAGCTAGAGTGGATGTAAACAAGTGTTATGGATGCGGCTTGTGCACCAGCGTCTGCCCGACGAGGGCGATCGCGTTCAAGGAGTACATTGGCTAAACCGCTTTTTTCTTTTCTCTTCTTTTATTTAATTATTTAAATAACTGTCGCGCAATCCTTGATGACCATCTTTACTTGTTTAAATAAATTTTTAACACAGGCTTAAATAAGAGGAGGCTTATTGCAGTAAATCTTGGTGTATTCATGGGGTCATCATTCTACGACCTCCTCACGCTAGATGACATCGATGTATCCGGGAAGAAGGTTTTCATGAGGATCGACATCAACTCCCCTATTGACCCTGAGACAGGTAAGATCCTGGATGACAGGAGAATTAGGATACACGCCAAGTACGTGAGAGAAGTAGTAGAGAAATACAAGCCGGCCCTTGTACTGGGTTCGCATCAGGGTAGGCCCGGTGAAAGAGATTTCACGACACTCGAAGAGCACGCTGAGCTTCTAAGTAAGTACAGTGGCTTGAATATAAGGTTCGTCGACGACGTGATAGGCCCCGCCGCCAGGTCGGCTATCAGAGAGCTAAAGCCGGGAGAGGTTCTCCTGTTGGATAACCTACGGCTTGTCTCAGAGGAGGTTGTTGAATCCGCGCCTGAGGCGCAGTCTATGACGATGTTTGTGAGAAGGCTCTCAAGTTTATTCGACTACTATGTTAACGATGCTTTCGCGACAGCTCATAGGAGCCAGCCGAGTATCGTGGGGCTCCCGCTCGTCCTGCCTAGCGTTATGGGGCCTTTGTTCAGGAAGGAGATCAACGCTGTGGAGAAAATCTTCTCTTCAACCACGGGCCCCCGGATCTTCATACTAGGGGGATCCAAGGTACACGACTTAATGAGAGTCGCGGAGAACCTGGTGAGGAATAGGCTGGCGGACAGAATTCTCACAATGGGTTTGCTCGCCCAGCTCTTCCTTTTGGCTAAAGGAGTTAGGCTGGGCGAGGAGAACATGAGGGTGCTCGAGGAGAAGAACATCCTCACACTTGTCCCGAGGGCGAGGCTTTTGTTAATGAAGGGGGCGCCGATCGAGACGCCCGTGGACGTTAAAGTCCACGTTGAGAAGGACAACCTCGTCGAGAATGTGGCTATAACCAAGCTACGCGGGGTGATAAAGGACATCGGCGAGACAACTGTTGAAATCTACAGCGAGCTGATTAAAGAAGCCTCTTTAATCGTGATGAGAGGGCCGGCTGGTGTTATAGAGGACGATAGGTTCAAGGAGGGTACACGGAGAATGCTCGACGCTATATACGCCTCCCGGGCGTTTGTTGTAATAGCTGGCGGCCACCTGGGCTCCATGATAGATGAGAGCAAGGTTAACGATAGAATTCACGTCTCAACCGGTGGAAACGCCCTGTTGCTCCTATTAAGCGGGGAGGAGCTACCTGCTGTGAAGGCGCTCCAGATGAGCAAGTCGATTTTCTATGGGGGTAAAAAGTGAAGGCTGCTATAGGCGTCAACGGTTACGGGACCATAGGCAAGAGGGTGGCTGAAGCAGTAAGGTCTATGCCCGATATGGAGCTTAAAGGTATTGTGAAATACACGCCCGACTACACCGTTATAACCGCTTCCAGGCAAGGCATCCCCGTGTATGTCCCAGAAGGCAAGGAGGGTTTATTCGAGGAAGTCGGCGTCAGACCAGCCGGTACAATCGAGGAACTGTTGAAGTCGGTTAACTTGGTAGTCGACGCCTCCCCCGGCGGTAAAGGAGCCTTGAACAAACCGACTTACGCTAAGTGGGGTGTTAAAGCGGTTTTCGAGGGAGGGGAGAAGCCGGATGTAGCCGAGGTAAGCTTCAGCACGCTCTGTAATTACAACGAGGGGTTGGATAAAAGGTATATCAGGGTTGTCAGTTGCAATACGACCGGCTTGCTCAGGCTTATATGCCTGCTAGATAGACATATCGGTGTGAAGAGGGTTAGAGCTGTAATCGTTAGGAGGGCGAGCGACCCGAAGGAGGACAAGGGGATTGTTAACACTATTAAACTGGATCCGCCGGCTATACCAAGCCACCATGCTCTCGACGTGAAGACTGTCCTCCCCAACCTGGACATAGAGAGCGTGGCCCTTATCGCTCCCACGACTTTGATGCATGTCCATATTGTGTATGTTAGATTGAAGAGGGAATCCAACCTCAACGAGGTTATAGAACTACTGTCCTCCATACCCAGGATCGCCTTGATAGAAGCCTCTAGGATGGGGCTCGACTCCACTGGTAAGATCGTGGAGTTGGCCAGGGATTTAGGGAGGAAGAGGTACGACATCTACGAGAACATCGTGTGGAGGGATATGGTGAAGGTAGACGGCGAGGATCTGACGATAGTCCAGGCAGTACACCAGGAGGCCATCGTGATACCCGAGAACATCGACGCTATTAGAGCCTCGCTGGGATTAGCAAGCAACGCCGAGGAGTCTATGGAGCTGACGGATAGATTCCTTAATATAGGGCTACTTCGTTAAAACTAGAATGGTGAGTACATGGCTGAAGCACCAACATACGAGATAAGCTTTATGCTGAGGAGGATACTCGTCCCCTTTGACGGTAGTAGCTTGAGCGTGAAAGCCCTGAACATCGCAGTAGACCTCGCTAGACACTACGGCTCACACCTAACCGTCCTCTATGTCAAGATGCCCGGCGAGAAAGAAGACCCTCTAGAGCTAGCTAAGTCGATAGTTGGCAGGAGGATTACAAACGTGAAGTATAAGGCTGTAGAGCTCGCTGGGAACGAGAGTATTTCAACGATCATATTGAGGGAGGCCGTTGAGGAAAGCTACGATATTGTAGTCGTCGGGGCACGAGGTAAAACAAGCTACTTCGACCTGGCTATTGGGAGTATACCCCTCGCATTAGCAGTGAACTCGACTTCCTCTGTTCTAATAGTCAGGTAGTTTTTTCCACTTCCTCAAGTAGCCGAGGGCTGCCTGAGGGTAGTCTTTCGAGCCCATCCTCTCTAGTAGCCCGCTGTAGTAACTTGCTACACCGCTCGCGACAACTCCGGGATAGCCGTTGGTATGTAGCTCGCTTGAGATAAGCTTGAAGTCTTTTGCCGCCCCTGCCACCGTGAACCTGGCCTTCTTTTCCTCAGTGATCCTATGCCAGTACCTGTCGAAAATTTGCTTAATCCATATGGCGTCTGCTACTTCGAGGAGTTTCGAGACATCTACGTTATAGGCTTCAAGTATTGATAGGGACTCGCCTATTAAAGCCGGGAGTGATAGGGCTATATTGTTCACGGCCAGCTTAAGGGCTGTAGCTGAAGGTATCTCGCCTACGTATACGACTTTCGACGAGTACTCTGAGATGAAACGCTCGAGCTCGTTAAACCACTCCCTTTTGCCGCCGACCATCGAGACCAGGCGGCACTCCGTAGCCTCGTCGACACTGCCGTAAACCGTCCCCTCTAAGTATTTGACCCCGTGCTCTATGAGAGTTGTGGCTATTAGCAGACTTGTCTGAGGTGAGATCGTGGACGTATTCACTATAAAGCCTGTCTTAACCTTCTCGTACACCCTCCCTTTAACTAGAACCTCCAGGTTCGCGTAGTCGTCGAAGAGTGATACTACTGTGTAATCCGCGTTCACCCCCTCTAGTGACGTGACTGCCTCACAGCCTATTCTACCACACAGTTCCACAGCCTTGCTTGAGGTCCTATTATATGCTATTACTTTGAATTGTTTCCTCGAGAGGCATGTTGCGATCGAGGAACCCATTAAACCCGTGCCAATAACCAGCACTCTCATTTCAAACCAGCCTCCAAGTAATATCTAGCTAGTACTCGCCTCATATCAACTTTACTTGGAGTTTTCAAGACGCTGTTAAATGAGATCTCCCAATACTTCTCCTTGTCGCTGTAGTACATGTCTATTGCCTCCAACAGCTTCTTCTTGAACTCACTGTATTCTTTCTCATCGATCTCCTTCGACCTCGGATCATCGTATATGTTGATGAAATCCCTTATGTCCTCCCCGAAAAACCAGCCGTTGACGTTGTCCTCGATCACCTCTAGTGCCGCCCCATCACGGGAGGATAACACGGGTACCCCGTTCACAAGGGCTTTCATAAAACTAGTCCCACTGGCCTCCCAGCCGCTGAAGGGGGTGAAGAGCAGGATGTCGCTCCCCCGCAGTATTGTTCTAGCCGCAGGTATATCATAATCGCTGACATAGACCACGTGGTTTACCTTCAAGTGCAACTCCCTGAATCTCCTAGCATAGTTCAACCCGTCGAAGTCTTTCGGGTGGGGTTTACCACCTAGCACGAAAACAGCCTTTACATCCGGGTTCTCCTCGATAAACCTCGCTATAAAGTAGGGTCTCTTGTATTTAGCCAGCCTCCTAACCCATGCAATAATAGGTTTATCATCAACGACCAGGTCTGGTTTAATGCTCTTCAGGTATGAGACGAGCTTACTCCTATTATCCATCCTTACATTCACAACCATCTCTCTGCTCAGCGTGTTCTTAGTGTATGCTTCGAGGAGCCTTGGATCCATCCATCTCTCTAGGCTTATCCCGTTAGTTATCGCGATTATTTTATCAGCGTACTTGCTGAACAGCTTCTTGGCTATCTCCTCCTGCTTCTTGGAGACAACTATGCCTCTACTTAATTTGCTAAGAGCGTAGTCGGTTAGCGACACGGTGTCTCCAAGGAAGAGGCCGAATTCTCTGGCTATCAACCCCCCGGGGAAATAGGGGTGGCCCCAGGGTCCGGGCGTGTGAATTATGATTCTAGCTCTATCATCTATGTTCAATGCCGTCAGTAACAACGCTGTGTGGGCCTCCTCTAAGTCTATCACGCTCACGTTCTCTAATCCTATGAAGTCCTTGATGAACGCCGCGGCTGATTTGGCGAGGAACGCGTAGACCAGGAATTGGTTTTCAAGAGTGTCAGCCATGTAAACCCTGTCTGTTAGATTCCTAGCCCACTGGGGGCAGACAGCCTCGAAGAAGACTGCCCTGGCTGTTTTATAAGGGTAGACTAGGGGTCTTACAACAACCTCCTCGCCTTTCAAGGTCACAGTGAACTCGTCCCATGGTTGAAGTTTAGCTAAAACGCTTGAAACCTGTCTCTCGGGTTCTAAAACTGGTTCAACCCCGTTGAACCTTAGTTTCACATACCCCCGCCTGTAGAAAAGAGATAGAGCCCAATAATCTAGCCCGATCTCCCCCGCCGTAATCAGTTTATCTCCTTCCAGAACCCCTAAGCCCCCCGCATACGTTTTAAGCTCGTCTATAGCTATCTCAGGGGTTACACTCACTATAACCATTAGACCACCGGAAAGAGCCTAGATTATTCAAGTACTCTGAAAGTATTTAAGCTACCCTTTACACAGTGATGGAAAAGGTGTTAAATACGAACCTCCGCGATACAGCTGTAAAAATCCTCAAGGAGACCCCCAGGACATTGGGGAGGGATGTGGTTAACGTTCTCGCGAGGTACAACAGGCTAACTGGTTCAAGCGGGCTTTTAGAAGCTGTGGGCGAGTTGAAGAATATTCTCGAGAACGCCGGGTTACCGGCTCGTGTCCACATGGTTGAAAACAACTCGAGAAAAGGCTTTATCGAGACGCCTGCTGGGTGGGATCCGGTTAGTGCGGAAGTCATGATTAAGATAGGTGATAGGGTCGTTGAGAAGCTCAACTTAGCCGAACACCCTACTCTACTCTCGGCCCACAGCCCAGGGGGCGAGGGTTGCGGCAGGCTGAGAGTCTGCGAAAAAGAGTGCTCCGGTGAAGTAGTGTTGACGGGCCTCAACCCGTATGACGCGTATAAAGTGATCGACGCGAGGCTGATACTACACTATGATAAAAACAGGTTCCACGAAGCCGTCCCCTACACTGGTCTATTCCTCCAGGAGCAGGAGGTAAAACATGGTAAGGTAGTAATGAACATACCCTACCGTCTTGCATCAGAGTTGATGTCCAGGTTGCTTGTGAAGCCCGACCTAGAGGTCGAAGTCTGCTGGAGGGCGGAGGTTAGATACCATAGTAAGGGGATACCTGTTTTAGTTTCATGTGGAGAAGAGCCCTCAACGCTGGTTGTGAGCCATATATGCCACCCCAAACCTGGGGCGCACGATAACGCGAGCGGGAGCGCCGCAAACTACTTGGCGGCTTTTGCCAAAAATAATATAGGGGATACTCGTCTTAGATCGCTGTGCCATGTCTGGGTTCCAGAGTATGCTGGTAGTGTCTTCCTAGAAGACATCCTCGGCGGGTTGCCAGAATACGTGATCAACCTGGATATGGTTGGATCAAAACAGAGCGTGACAGGATCTGTTCTATCAGTAGTCAACCCTCCCCTCTTCATGCCCGCCGAGGCCTCAGCCGCCCTTTACATCTCAGCTAAAAGCGTCCTGGACACCGTGGAGAGCTTCGAGGGGGTTGGGCAACCTTCCGTGAGATATGATGTGACACCCTATAGTGCTGGAAGCGACCACGATGTGTTCATAGCTTGGGGCGTGGACTCCGGTATGCTCAACGAGTGGCCTAGTAGATTCTACCACACCGACATGGACTCGCCAGACACTATTTCACCATCGCAGATAGCCAACACTGCTACTATAACTTTACTGTCAGCTATTATTCTCGGCGACAAAGGCTTGAGGGATAAGGCGACAGCAGTCTACAGGGCATATTTGAAGTCCTGGTATCAAACCAAGTCTTTGATCTACGGGAAAGAGCTAACCCTACCCGAATACAAGAACACCGGTAAACCTGGTCTAAAGCTCCCATCACCTATATCGACGAGGTTCATCTACAAGAAGCTTGGCAGAGAAGCCTTCTACAAGGTTAGAGGTTTGAGGGGGGCCTTCACGTATTTAACCGTGTACGCTCCTCTCTCAGAGGCCTACGGGATACCAGACCACTTGTCTAAGTTCATTTCGGAGGAGGTTATCGAGTGGAGTAGAGAGGAGGTCGGGGTCGTCTCCAAGATTTGGGAAGAGTTGAAGACGTATATACGGTGATTAAATGCCGACGATAAGCATTCAGCTGGAAGATTTATACAGGCTTCTCGGGAGAAGGCTTGATAAAAAGGATCTCGTCGACCTACTCACGAAGTTGAAGTGCGAGGTGGAGGAGTTCTCGGACACAGTGTTAGTCTACGAGGCAAACCACGATAGACCTGATCTCTTCAGCGTCGAAGGGTTGGCGAGGGCGATTAAGAACCTTCTCGGTTTCCCGGCCGGGGAGCCGAGGGTCTCAGAGTGCGGTGTTAGAGCCTATGCTGAGAGTGTTGAAGGGAGGCCTTACGTGGCCTTCGCCGTGGTGAAGAATGTTACATTGGACGATGAGGCGTTGAGGCAGATCATTCAGCTACAGGAGAAGTTGCACGCCACATACGGGAGGAGCAGGAGGAAGGCTAGTATAGGCCTATACGACTTAGACAGAGTTAAGCCACCTATCTACTACAAGAAGGCGGATCCGGATACAACAAGGTACAGGCCATTAGGCTATGACAGGGATATGAGTTTGAGGGAAGTCCTGAAGCACACTGATAAAGGGAGAGAATACGGTTTCATAATAGAGGGAATGCCGAAGTTCCCAGTTATAGCCGACAGCGAGGGCAGGATACTTAGTTTAGCGCCCATCCTGAACAGCGAGGATGCAAAGGTTACAACCTCTACTAGGAACATACTGGTCGACTCCACGGGCTTAGACCCAAGGATAGTTGTGGACATGGCTACTATAGTCGCTTTCAACCTCTATGAGAGGGGTAGCGCCACGGAGTTGTGCATCGTGAAGACAGTCTACGAAAACGGGACAGTGCTGGTCGCGCCAAGGCTTGAGGGTGTTATCCAAGAGGTATCCTTGAAAGAAGTAAACGAGCTCATAGGAGCTAATATCACCGTTGAGGAGGCTATAGGGCTCTTGAAGCAGTTTGGTTACAAGGTCTTGAGTGTAAGAGACGGGAGGATCACAGCCCAAGCACCGCCTTACAGAGTTGATGTATTGAGCTGGGTGGACGTTGCCGAGGACATAGCCATCGCGTACGGGTATGATAAGCTTGGAGAAGAGGCAAGTGAGCTCCCCCCTGCCACGCGCGGGGGTAGGGAAAACCCGGTTGAACACTTCTCGTATTTCCTTAGAAGTATAATGGTGTCCATGGGTTTCAGCGAGGTCGCCAACTACATGATGACGAACACCAACCTAGACGTAAGTATATTCGGCAGGAGAGTCGAGCCCATACTCGTAGCCAACCCTATCAGCGAGAGGTTTACGTCTATTAGGACATGGCTCACTCCAGGCCTCCTAGGTGTGATCGTTGAAAACAAGAACAAAGCCTCTGACTTCAAGGTATTCGAGGTAGGAGACGTCGCCTACGTGAAGGAGGGGAGGGTCATAGAGGAGAGGAGAATAGGGCTAGCAGTCTCCAACTACAACGCTACTTTAACAGACGGCTTAGCCGCGGTTAAAACCCTTCTCAACACTCTTGGTTTAAGCCCGCGGTTCACCGAGGGGAGCGTCGAGGGTTTACTCAAAGAGAGGACGGCTCTAATACTGATCGGCGATGAAGTAGTTGGGTTCGTCGGAGAGATCCACCCCGAGATATTATACAAGCTGAACTATGATAGGCCTGTCGTCGTCGCGGAAATCAACATTGAGAAATTGTTAAAAACACTGGAGAAACATTAACTCACTTTGAGGATGAAGCTTGGAAGGGATGACCTTAAAAGGGATGAAATCACGGGCCTTTCTGAAAGGTAGTTGAAAGTGGTCGATGTCGAGACGCTTATTGTGATCGTGGTCTCGGTGATCTTGTTGATTATAGGATTTATATTAGAGTTGGCCGCTAAGAGGACTCTACTTAGAAGGCAGGTAGAATAACTGGTTCTCCCATATTTGTTTTGAGACGAGTCTCCTGCTTACAAGGGTTTCAGCAGCTACTACACCTATCTCACCATATATCTCGTTGACCTCGTTTGCCTTGAGAGGCTTCCTCAAAACATGGTTGTAGACTTCTATGAACGCCCTTCTGACCCTAACCCTTGGTGGAGCGCCTGGTTTAAGACAAGTTTGAACCCATGAACCCTCGTCCTCAAGCATTTCTTTTAAACGTTCTAGTGTTTGACGGGATACGGGTTTAAGATTGCTCTGCCTCACGGGCCTGTCTATTGTCTTCAACAAGACCTTCCTCGCTTTAAGCCTCTTAATCAGCATAAGGTAGTCATCCAAATACTCGGTGAAGACGCTCTCGGCTCCCTGCCTTGCGACCACGACCTCCAGGATAAGCTTCTCCGCAGACTTCCTGGTATTGTTAAACAACTCTCTTAGCTTCTCCAGGTACTCGCTCCTAGTTACATTGATTGACGGGCGGTACAAGGTGTTCCAGTCCATGTCTGCTATGTAAAATGGTATATGTAGTTGGTCGACCAACTCGACGACGGCCTCTAGAGCTCTTTGAAAATACCCTAACGTTCTGACAACGAGTCTTGAACCATGCTGCTCCGATACTTCTCTGAGACCTTTAACGAGCTCTGTTAACTCATCGTAAAGGAATGGGTCTGAGGAACCGTAAACGTAGATCGTATCAATCTTCAGCTCTCTCTCCTGCAAATCCCTTTCAACTCTCTTAACCAGCTCTCCAGGACTGTATTTCAGGAGAGATCTCGCAGGGTTGAGGACACTGCACATAGCGCAGGCCATGTAGCAGGGGGTTGAGAAGCTTACTGGGTCTACGCCGAGGGAGACCCCTAGACACCTACTGGGGTGGGGGCCGTAAACAGGTTCTAGGCTCAACCAGTGTGCACCTTGCTCTCTAATACGGCGAGGTACATGCCTTGTCCATCCACTATGTGGGGCATGATCCTATATGTGTTGTCACTCGACTTAAACCCCTTGTAGGCTTTAGACAGGTAGGGCTCACTCAAGGGGACAGGCTCTACAAGATTTTCGCGGATAGCCTCATCTACGATGAGCTCCCCTTCATCGGGGAGAATACTGCATGAGATGTAGATGACTCTCCTACTGTTCCTTAACACCCGCCTGAGGAGCTTCAACTGAATACTCTTCAGGCGCTCGAGAGATAAAGGTGAAAACCTTATTTTAACAGTCGGGTCAGAGTAGATCGCACCGGTGCCTGTACACGGGACATCAAGCAATGCTTTATCGAAGATAGAACGGTACTCTAGTAGAGTTGAATCCCCATTCAACACGACAACTCTATCCAACCCCCCGTAGGTTGACAAGACTTCTCTAATGTATCCCACTCTTCGCGGCGAGTAGTCTACCGCAACCGCTTTCAAGCCTCTGCTTAGAGACAAAGCTAGTTGGAGCTTCAAGCCCGGGGAGCTACAGGCGTCTAGTAATGTGCCTTCAAAAGGCCCTGAAGCCTGGATGGCTAACACGCTTGAAACATCCTGGGGGATCAGGAGGCCTTTCTTCACACACTTAATTGAATTCACGGGTTGGAATGCTCCTCCCAACAGCCTGTATGATAGGCCCGTGAATTTGGAACCTTGATATTTAAACCCCTCATCCCTAAGACAGGTTAAAGCAGTCTCAACACTAGTTTTTAGAATGTTGACCCTCAGCCACCTCTTCCTTACGTTTAGGCTTCTCAGAATTCCCTCAAGCTCCTCGTAATCAACATGGCTACTAAGCCTCTCAACCAGGAGCGGCGGGTAACCGTACTTTACAGCAAGCCCTTTGATCCCGCCTATACTATCAGCGTATTTCTCAACCTCCTTTACAATTTTTTCTATTTCAAAACCTCTTGAAGACATATAAGAGGCTATCCCTGACGGTGTTTGGCTGAAACCCTCTCTCCTAGCTAGGAGTCTAATCGAGTGATAGTATATGAGCGTCTCGTAGCCTAGCTTAAACAGTTTTTTCCTCGTATCCGCCCTGAAACTTTGTTTCCGGGTGATGTGATTGAAGGCTTTTTCATAGCTGATCTTCCGTTCAGTAACAGCGTGGAGTAGCTGGGAAACAAAGAATTTCATCTCGTAAACTGATATCCCATAGCACCCCGATTCAATTTATTCTGGTCTTGGACGCACGATGACGTCTCGCCCACTAGCCTTCCCGGTAAAGAATGGGAGAGGCCTCCTAGGCATATCTCTCAGCAGATCTAGATCTCTAGCGAACAACTCCCTGATATCGTCTACGCCCATAAACCACATCGCAAGCCGGTCGACTCCTATACCCCAAGCAGCGGCCCTATACTCTTTAGCCCCCAGCATCTCCATTACCTCAGGCCTGAATATCCCGCCCGGGAATACCTCCACCCATCCCAGGCTCGGGTGTTTAATGTAGCCTTCAACACTGGGCTCCGTGAAGGGGAAGTAGCCTGGTTTAAACCATACCTCCTTAATCCCGAGTGCTGAGGCGAACTCTTTGAAGAAGTAGAGGAGATGCTTGAAATTGACGTTCCTCCCAACTATGATCCCGTCGAGCTGGTAGAACTCCATGCTGTGCTTGGCATCAAGATTCTCGGGCCTGAAAACCCTGTCTATGGTGAAAGCCCTGTATTCCCCTCCACCCCTGCTGTATATGGTTCTAGCGGAGACGGCTGTGCATTGCGTCCTGAGCACAAGGCGTAGAGCCCTGGATTGATCCCAGCTGTACTTCCAGCCTGTTTCGTGGATCCTCCTCACCCTCTCAAACGCCTCTGAGGGTACGTCTACTACCGCCTTGTTGACTACGAAGAAAGTGTCGTGTATCTCTCTCGCAGGGTGGTCTTGTGGTTGGAACAGTACATCGAAGTTCCAGAACTCGGCTTCAACATGGGGGCCTCTCACCTCCTCGAAGCCCATGGCCACGAGCACTTCGCGTAGTTGTTTTATGAACTCCATGAACGGGTGTGATAGTGAGGGTTTCAAGCCGGGCGGTGGAATAGACAGATCGAATTTTTTGACAACAGCCTCCTCTAACTGAGCGTAGTGGGATGGTAACACCACGGTTAACAGTTGCTTGGGGACAATTATGTTACGGCTTATAAGCTCCTTTAAATCCCCTTTCGCTTTAACTAAAACCACGCTCTTTTTCTTTGCGGAGATCATTCTACGCTTCTTCAACACTTCCACAACGTTTTGAGGGGGTTCAAGGCCGTTCTCAACTGTTAGGAGCATGTACCTTAAGTAAGCCGATTCCTCCCGTAAGCCAAGGCACTTTACTTCATCATTCAGCTTAGCGCGGCCGTCTCTGTCTACTTTCAAACAACCATCTCTCACTAGGATTTGAAACGCGACATTTGCATCCTCTTTACTCAAACCCGCTTTATTTGCTAGACATTCGATGAATTCTCTTACGCTGGTGTGAAGGCACTTCCTGAAGATCCTTAGAGAGACCTCCTCCGGCAACCCTCTCTCTAGGTATCTCTCACCGTACTCTGTTAATTCATATACAGTTTTCTGCTCCGTGGAAACCTCCAGCAACCCTTTGTTAGCCAGCTCTGCTAGATCCCTCATGATGTCCTCAGGTTGAACCCCTACCCTAGAAGCCAGCGTGTTGACATCCACTTGATTCAGCTCTGCCACCACTCTTAGGACATCATACTGCCTCTTCCCCACAATTATTTGCTGGCTCAAGCAATCCCCTCTCAACCCTGCATAGTCGACCCGCTTACCTTTAATACTAAATTGGTTCCATCATATAGCTTTTAACAAGCAACCTCGTATACTCGTGCCTCGGGTTAAGGATAACGTCCTCAAAGAATCCCTCCTCTATTACACGCCCTTCTCTAAGTATAATCACCCTTTCAGCTAAGTACTGGGCTACAGCTAAGTCGTGGGTCACTAGGAGAATACCCATCTTGTAATTATGGTAGATCGTGTTGATCAAGTTGATTATCTGAGCCTGGGTTGAGACATCTAGTGAGGAGGTCGGTTCATCCAGGAGGAATAACTTCGGCCTGTTGATCAACGCCCTGGCTATTAGAACTCTCTGCAACATTCCTCCACTAAGACTTGACGGGTAATACTCTAGAACCTCCTCGGGTAGCCCAACTAGTTTAACCGCCTCTTTTATAAGCCTATTTACTTCCTCCCTCGAATAGCGTGAGGTCTCGAGGGGTTCCATCAGACTTGTTTTTATTTTCACCCTAGGATCCAGCGCCTTAAATGGATCCTGGGGAACATACCCTATCTTCTTAACTGCTCTCAGCCAGGCTTTCCTCGAACTATAGATGTCTAGGCCTTCAATGAGCACCCTACCCTTAACCGGTTTTAGGAGCCCTAATATGACTTTTAGGAGGGTTGTCTTCCCGCTACCGCTCTCACCTATAACCGCTACTCTCTCGCCGTCTCTTAGAGAGAGGTTAATATCCCTTAAAACAGGGGTGAAAGTTTTCGTTAAAGATGAGAATGATGTGACGCTGAGGTAGCCGGCTGTAACGTTCTCCACTTTCACGAGGTAGTCTTGTCCACCAGGGGTTTCCAGCATTTAACCCTCCTCCCGTCTATGACCTGTGTTTCCACATGGTTTAAGCAGACCTCATCTCTAAACGGGCATCTCTCATAGAAGTAACAACCCTCCCTGAGAAGGCCTGGTTTTGGCGGTTCCCCAGGTATGGAGGCCAGGGTTTTCTTGAAGCCCAGCAGTGGGACAACGTCGACTAAGAGTTTTGTATATGGGTGGAGTGGTCTCGTTAAGACGCTGATTGAATCGCCCTCCTCAACGATTTCCCCAGCATACATGACGGCGACTCTATCACATGCTTTACCGGCTAGGAGGATGTCATGCGTGATTAAGACGATTGTCACACCGTAGTTGTCTCTCACATCCTTGAAAAGCCTCATCAGCTGGAGTTTTAAGTGCGCGTCGACACTAGAAGTAGGTTCGTCTGCCACGAGCACTTTAGCCCCCGTGGCCAGGCTTAGTCCTATAGCAACCCTCTGCAGCATCCCACCACTCAGCTCATGGGGGTAGTGTTCTAGGACGCCCTGGCCAAGGCTCAGAGTCTTCAATATAGCGGTCGCCCTCTCCTTAGCAGTCTTCTCGTTGAGGCCCTGCTCTCTCAATACTCTCCAAAACTGATCCCATATCCTCATGTAGGGGCTTAAGGATGAGCCGGGGTTCTGCGGGATGTAAGAGGTGAGCTTGCCCCTCACACCCTCATACGATCTCAAGTCGTCTTTGATGACCCGCCTCCCATATATTATTAGCTCGCCCCTTGTTACGGAGTAGGGGGGTAGTACACCGGCTATCGAGCTTCCGAGAGTAGTTTTTCCGCAACCACTCTCTCCAACGAGACAGTAAATCTCGCCTTCTCTGACCTGCATGTCAACATTCTTAACCACCCAGAGAACCCTGTCTTCCTCGTCTAGGTAGCCGATGCTCAGGCCCTTTGATTCAACGGCTAGAACCACAGCCTCCACCTCCTCCTAAGCTTCGGGTCTAACTCGTCTCTCAGAGCATCGCCGATCATGCTGAAGCCGAGGGCTGTCACCATGATGAAGAAACCTGGTATAAGGCTTATCCAGGGCATTTTCGTGATATAGTAGAGCCCGTTCTGGGCTATTACACCCCAGTCAGGGTAGTCCGGGGGGAGGCCGAAGCCCAGGAAGTTTATGGCTGAAGCCTCCAGCAACACGCTGCCGAAGTCTGTGACTGCCTGGACTATCACAGGCGGGCTGACATTTCTGAGGACATGCCTGACCACGATTTTGTAGCCGGGTAGGCCGGATAGCTTGGGGATGGTAACGTAATCCATCTCGCAAACACTCCTCGCGTAAACCGAGGCCACTCTCCCATACCAGGCCCACCAGGTCAGCACCATCGAGGCTATTATGACATGTAATCCAGGTCCAAAAGCCATCTTCAACGGGATTGCGATCAATATAGCTGGGAGAGCGAGGAAAACCTCTATGAGGTAGTTCAAGGAGTACTCGACTAAACCCTTGTAGTATGCGGCTAAGACACCTAGTGTGAGGCCGATCACCAGACTAACCCCTACTACCAAGACTATCTGGAGGAGCGCTGTAGAAGAGCCTAGTAAAACTCTGGAGAACAAGTCTCTACCCTTGTCGTCAGTGCCGAACAAGTGGGCGAGGCTCGGGGGTTGTCCTGATACATTTGTCTCGTTTAGCGGGATCAACCCCCACCCCTCGCTCGGGTAGGGTACTATGAAAGGGGAAAGTACGGCTAGGAGTGTTATAGCTGAAACTATTATAAGCCCGATCCTGAACCTCATTCTCCTTTTCCAAACCCTCCTGACAGTAGAGACAACACTTATCATTAATGTCGGAACCCTTATCCTCATAATTTCACCCTTGGGTCAATCCACGCCTGAACTATGTCCGTTATAGTGTTCGCGATAATGTAGAAGCTGCTGATAATGATCAACGTGGCTACAGCTAGTTTGAAATCATTTGATACTACAGCGCCGACAAGTAGGCTTCCTAACCCTTCTCTTCCAAAAACGTACTCAACTACCATCGCGTCAACCAGGCTGTAAACGAAGGACAAACCCATGACCTGGGTCAAACCTGGTATAATCCCCTTGAACGCGTAGTCCCATATAACCGTCCTCCTGCTCACGCCTAACGCTATGGCTTGTTTGACATAGTCCTCGCTGAGTGCTTCTGACATCAACACCCTGACGACTCTTATACCTGTACCTATAGGGTATAACGAGACAACTATAGCTGGTGGTATAAGCCTCTTTAATACGTCGAAAAATAGAATAATGTTACCCTGAATTAATGTATCTATGAGATAGAAGCCTGTTATCGGTTTGAAACCCATGATCGTAGCCAGCCTGGTATCTATTCTTCCGTAAGATGAAACTCCGAGAACCTCGGAGAAAACTAGGAAGAGAGCCATACCAGTCCAAAAAGAAGGGGTGTTGGCCACTATAAAACCAATTGATTCGAGAACGTCTCCTTTAAATGAACCTCTCCTAAGCGAGGAGAAAACACCAAGTAAAACGCCTATGGGTATGCCAATTATGTATGCGAAGATCAATAATTCGAGAGTTGAAGACATGTGCGTCCATATGGCTGTTAAAACGGGTGTTTTAGTTGATATGGAGACCCCTAGATTCCCGGTAAGAACATTGTATATGAACAGAATTACCTGGAGGTACAATGGTTTATCCAGGTTGAGCTCGACTCTAGCAAATTCAATGGCCTTCTCGGCTCCAGGCCCTCTCGGATTACCCGCCCACCTCGCAGCTGGGTCACCGGGTGATAGGATTATGAGCAGGTATGTTACAACGATAATCCCTATTACAATGAAAACAGAGTAAAAAACTCTTTTGAAGAGGTAGTTTAGGCTAGCGACCAACTACTATGCCACCTGCACGTACTGGTAGAATATCACATACATGTACAACGGGTTCACAGCAGAGCTCGGTAGCGTTACTCTCGGATTGTAGACGAAGACCTTCACCTCATCCCATAGATTCACTGCCACGGCATTATTAAACAACGTCTCCTGAGCTTCCCTATACAACTCCATTGCTTTACCGTAATCAGACCCCTCTAAGGCGAAGGCCTCATCTATCAATTGGTTGAAAGTCTGGTTATCGTATCCACTCCAGTTCCACTCCTTGCTCTCGCCGTGGAATAAGTTGTAGAGGTAGTCATATGGCGATATTATTGTTGGCCACCAGTCGTTTATGAGCAGGTGAGGAGTGTTGTCTGGATTATCCCAGACACTCTTCCCGGCTTCTTTAATGGACTCCCATGTAGAAGGTATGATCTTGACGTTCACACCGATCTCAGCCAGAGAAGTCTTGAGTATGCTGGCGAAATCCTCCTCCTCTGGATAGTCGGATTGATACATGAACTCGATCGTGACACCAGGCTTGACACCGCTCTTCTCCAGGTAGATTCTAGCAAGAGTCAGGTTCTGCTTGAATGAGAGGCCTTCCACGAAGCCGGGGAAACCGTGGGGGACATAGCCGCTACCTAACAAAGCGTACCCCTTCATAGCTTGATCCACTATCCTATCCCATGGTATAGAGTATAATACTGCGAGTCTGAACTCCGTGATGTTAGTTGGGTATCTCCTCGTATTGAAGACCAGGAAGTAACTGTGGAACGTGTTTATTCTTAACTCTTTGAAGCCCTTGTTAACCAGATCCTGGATGCTTACTCTTGGAACGCTTGTAACTATATCCAGCTCTCCGCTTATTAGTCCATTGTACTGGTCCTGCGGATCAGTCTTAATTTTGATCACAACTTTGTCCGGGGCTTTATCATTCCTCACCATGCTCCACCCCCACCATTTATCAAACTTGACTAAGACGACCTGGTTATAGGGGTCGTATGATTCGATCATGTAGGGGCCGGTGCCCTCGTCGGCACCCTTATTAAACCAATCCCTCAGCTTTAGATCCGTGTAATCCGATACACCGGCTTTCGCGAGAGCATTTGGGTTAAATATGTAAGCAGCGTAGCTTGAGGCTGCTATCAAATCCAGTCTTTGGGGATACTTCAACTTGAATTCAACGGTGTAATCATCCAGCGCTTTAACATCCTCAACACTATCCCAAATATAGCCTAAGCCCACACCGTATTTTTCGTAGACTTCTTTAGCTCTCAGAACACTTATTACAACCGCGGTGGAGTTGAAAGGCGAGTTGTCGTGGAACACGACTCCTTTCCTCAAGTGGAAGATCCAGACCGTGTTGTTCTCCTTCGACTCCCAGCTTTCAGCTAGAGCAGGTATTGTTTGATTCCTCAGGGGATCATAGTAGAGGAGCGGCTCGTAGACGCTCCCTAGCACGACCAGCCCTGTGTCATCCTCTAGACTAGGGTCTATTCCAGTAATCTTATCGTTGTAAGCGTAAACTAATACTCTCGGCTGAATCGAAGCCTGCCTAGTGGAGAGGTAGTAGGCTGCCCCGCCGGCAACAACTATCATAACTATTAGGGATACTAGGAGAAGCCTCCTCATGAATCTCACTAGGAAATCCTTAACCACAACCAGGGCTTTTAAACAACAAGACTAGGGGTTGTCTCCTACTACCTCCACTAGCCAAAATCTTCCTGGATTCTTGCTTAATGTTCAAGTATTTAACCTTCACCCAATGTTAGGCTTTAGTAAGAGGGTGGTGGGATGCCCTCGTTGAGATATCTGGTCAGGGAGCTGAGCGGGAAAGACTTAATATCAACATTGGAGTGGAGCGACGAGGAGATAAATATAGCGTTGAAGCTGGCCGAGGAGTTTAAGCATATAGCGGCCTACTACGGCGTGGAGGCTATACCGAAAATCCTAGAGAGGAAAGTCTTCTACATGTTGTTCTTCGCCCCCTCCACTAGGACTAGAGCGGCCTTCGAGTCTGGAATGTACTTCCTCGGAGGCCACGCGGCCTATATCGACGCTACAACTACTAGGATGGCTTTCGGGAAGCAGGAGAAGGCTGGTGAGGCGATAAAAGACGTCGCTGCAATGTACGACTTGTACGGCCACGGCTTAGGTATAAGGATCCTCGACAAGGCCATCGACTACCTCTACGGTGTCGGCAACTCTTACATAAGGGAGATGGCTAAAGCGGCTAAGATCCCGGTGATCAACATGGCGGACGACATGTTCCACCCGACGCAGGGCTTGGCGGATATATACAGTTTCATAGAGAAATTCGGGAACCCGCAGGGCAAGAAATACGTGATAATGTGGGCGTACAGCCCTGAGATAAGAGGGTGGTGTAGCCCCCAGGAGGATATGATACTGTTCCCAAGGTTCGGGGTAGACGTCGTTATCGCGAGACCACCAGGATTCGACCTAGACCCCAAGCTGGTTGAGAAAGCCAAGGAGCTTGCCAGAGACCACGGCGGCTCACTCGAGATAACCGATAACCTCCAGGAGGCTTTAAGAGGCGCCCACGCCGTCTTCCCGAGGAACTGGGCTACGCCAACGCTCGTCCAGGTTGGGTATAGCAAGTTCAAGGATGAGGAGCTCAAGATCTACGAGAAGTACAAGAACTGGAAGGTTACGAGAGAGCTAATGGACTTGATGGATAAAAACGGCGTCTTAATGCACGTTCTCCCAATATTCAGAGGATTCGAGGCAGACGACGAGGTAATAGACGACCCTAAGAGGTCGATAATATACCCGCAGGCTGAAAACGGCTTGTGGACTAAAATGGCTGTGCTAGCGCTTACAATGTACGGTGTTAAGTAAAGCGTTTTCACAAAATATTTTTCATCCCCTCTTTTTCACATCCCTACTCCACATATTCGTCTAACCCAACTTCCTTCCCTCGTTTCACAAACCTGATCCTGAGGTCAGGCTTGACATCTAAACCAAGCCTTTCCAAGACTGCTAGAACAGTTAAACCGTCAAGTTTCTCAACAACCCCTCTCTTAACCAGCTCATACAACACCTCTATGACGATCCGATACTCGCTTGGATAAAGCTGTTTCGTTTTTTCAACGAGCTCCAAAGCCCTATCGTCTGATAGCTTGCTGTAAACCACCTTCTCGGGATCCTCCGGCGACACCTGCTTCTCATCTCTCTTTGAAGCCTGGCTCTGCATTAATTTCCTCAGCATCTTCAGCTTCAATTCATCTGGTAACTCATCGCTCAAATAAACCACCCTGAACGTGTAAAGGATTCTGCTACAACCTACTCTCTTTATAATGATATTGGGTGGCTTAAATTCATACCCTATGCCTCCTGGAACCAGATATCCTCCTGAAGAGATAAGGTGGAGTTTTTATATCGTGGCAACAAGGTTGGGTGTTTAGATAACAATAAGGAATATGAGGTAGATAGCGAGGTTTATCAAAGTTATCAAAACACCTATCTTAGCAAAGTCGATAAAGGATATTGTATACCCCATCCTCGACTCAAGGTACTCGATGATAATAATATTCGAGGCGGCTCCAAGTAATGAAAGATTCCCTGCTATAGTTGTCGCCATCGCCAGTGTGAGCCAGACAGTCTCCTGGCTACCGGTGTAGCCTAGCTCATGTAGTTTGTTCAGCATGAGCTTGGTGAAGGGAACATTGCTGACGATCTGACTCCCAATGATCGAGAGCGCTGAGAGAGAAACGATGTTTAAGATCCGTGAAGAACTGTTCAGGGGAAACATGTCTAGGAGAGGATTCAGCACACCGCTCCTCCAAACACCCTCCATTGTTATAAACATCGAGATGAAGAAGACGATAGTACCCCAGTCGACGCCCGCTAGGATGCTCCTAGGATCCTCCGAGAACATGTAGATCGCTGAGGCTATTATAAATGGTATGAAGCCCCTCTCCTCAATGTGGGGCAACCCCAGTAGCTGTAGTATATCGTTTAAAACGAGTGCTGTAACCGACGATACTAGCCCGACCAACGCCAGGGCCGCGTCTCTCCTACTTCTAATTTTCTCCTCGGACACGATAACTACATTACTCCTCCCGCCATCGGCCACGCCGTAAATACGCATGAGGACTAGGGGTGTTACAACCAGGTTTAGCAGTGTCGGCAAAGAGAGAGCTACCGCGAATTTCACAAAGGGGGCTTGCAGACCCGAGTTATCAGTAATGAGCATGTTCTGCGGGTTCCCAATAGGAGTCATGACGGAGCCTATTGTAATGGAGAACGCGAGTAACAGGAACATCATCCTGGGGTCGACTCCCAGGGCTTTAGATATAGTGTAGGCTATTGGAGGGCCCATCAACGCCACTGTATCGTTCAGTGAAACAGCTGCTAGCAATCCGAAGAGGAGAGAAGAAGCCAGTATAAGCGACCTCCTCGTCTTGAACAATGATATGAACTTACCGGCAAGATATGCTAACAGCCCTGATCTCTCAGCTAGGCTCGATATACTGAACATGCCGATCAAGAACAAGATTACATCGAGGTCAATCACGCTGCTAAGCTTCTCTATTCCGACAAGCCCCGACACGACTGTTATGAAGGCTGTGAAATTCATTATACTCCAAACCGGCGTCCTAGGCCTCCTACTCCTAACTATCAGCGAGGCGAGGAGGAAGGCTACTATTACCCCTCCTATAATCAATTTGAAATCCAGCGGCGACACCCCACGGAAATCATAGCCTAGGATTTCAGTTAAAGGAGAGGGTGTTCTAATATTAAAGAGTTGTCTCATAATTGAAAAAGTGGACGAGTTGTGAAGCTGTTTAAAGAGGGGTAAGGTATTATTTTCTAGTGGGGTTGAAGGTGCTAACTTTCATAATATGGGTTGGTTTCATAATAAGCCTCATAGGCCTCCTCCTCATAGTGCTGAGCCTCATCTCGGGTGAGCGTGAGGAGGAGAGAGTGGAGGGAGGGGGTGTTTTAATTGTGGGCCCCCTCCCCATCGTATTCGGGAGTAGTAGGAAGGCCGCTCTCATAGCCGCAATTATTGGTGTCACCATGATCATTATCGTTCTGGCTCTGACCCTAATAATGGCCTGGTGGACTACTTGAACAATATTCTCCGCCTGGGTATAATATTGTTCTTCATCGGCATCGTTGTTTCAACAATCGGGATCCTGGTTGCGATTCTCGGATCCACTGGCTCCATGACGAACGTTTCGACAGGGTTCTGCGTAGTCATATTCTTCATACCGATCTGCGTTGGGTCAGGCCCGATGAGCAATATCTTGATCGTGATAGCCTTAGCGTTATCGCTGGCGGTAATCCTTATCTCAGTAATACTAATCCTGATCACGCGGAGACGCTTAGCTGGTGGCGGGACAGCTGGTTAAGCTTGTTTACTATCCGCTCTAATAGTGAAGCCGGCTGAACTCACTATAGAGCGCCTCACCTGCAACCCCAGAGGGTAGCCTAGAGCCCGCCTTGTAAGCCTGCAGAAAGAGCACTCCGAGCCCTCTGATATTAGACCACAGCTAGCGCAAGCCTTAGGCTTCTCAGCGCTCCTACCCTCCACCGCTAGAACTCTCCTCGCATGAGATCTGAGCAGGGCTATCTTGAACCCCGGGGCCTCCTCCTCGGCCTTCTCAAGGAGGTCTCTAATAATCTTTTCTAGCCAGCCGATATGTTTGAACGGGCATTTCTCAGAGACATACATTAGGTTCTTCGCCTCCGCGAACTTTTCAATTTCAAACTCGTAGAACTCGTAGAAGGGTTTAACCCGCCTAGCCGCCAGGCCTTTTATCCCTGGGTTTACGGGGGAGATCTTGTACAACTGATCGTAGTCTTGAGTGAGGAAGCTCTTCAAAATGTACACTGAGATGTCGTCGCCGTGGTGTGCTGTCGCCACAGCGTCGAATCCTAGGTCGAGCGCGACAGCGTTTAAGACGTATCTTTTGACTACACCGCATATACTGCAGGGCCTCCTGGATCTCAGCGATGAAGCCAGCTCCGGGATGCTGGTATTGTAGTCTAACAGCCTCACGATAAAGTAGTCTAACCCCCTCTCAACACTAAACCTCCTGACGACTTCCGATGATTTCCTCGAGTACTCACCTATACCTAGATCCACGTGGACTACCAGTAGCCTAGCCGACCCCAGCTTGGACAATAAGTCGGCTAAGACAATGCTGTCTTTACCACCAGACACGCCGACGATGACTCTTTCACCCTTCTTGAACATACCATACCTAGCTATGCTCCTCTCCAGCTTACGCAGGAGATATTCCTCGAAGTGCTTCTCGCAGAGGTTTAACTTAGCGTACGGCAGTCTAACCACGGCCTCCCTCTCGCAGTAATGGCATTTCGGCATAGGGGCTCGAACCCACCTGTTGTCAAATCCTTTTTACCCCAACATGTTTTTATAGTATTCTCGGTGCCCATAGTTTTGAGCGGGGATAACAGCGTTGACTACACTATTCTAATACCAGTATTGAATGAACGGGAAGGCCTTGAGAAAACCCTTGATGAGATAATAAGCCTCGGCTATGAACGGGGGAGAATAATCGTTGTGGACGGGGGTTCAACAGATGGGACACCCGAAGTCGCGAAAAGATACGGTGTTAGAGTGGTGAAGCAGGATGGGAGAGGGAAGGCGGATGCTGTTAAAACAGGTTTGAAATACGTGGAAGGCGATGTTGTCGTATTAATGGACGGTGACTACACGTATCCAGCCCAGGCTATAAGAAGCCTCCTCGATAAGATTAGTGAGGGATATGATTTAGTCATTGGCGCTAGGAGATACGTGGAGAAGGGCGCTCAAAGGCTCCCCTACAGGTTTGGCAACTGGTTCCTGACCAAGCTATTCAACATCTTCTACGGCGTAAAGCTGACCGATGCTTTAAGCGGCATGTATGCTGTGAAGAAGAGTGTTCTATCCGAGGTGGACTTCGAGTTCAAGGGCTTCAGCGTCGAGGCCGAGATCCTGTCCCACGCTCTCTCCACGGGGTACAATGTGGCCGAAGTACCGATAAAGTACAGAAGGAGAGTGGGCGAGAAGAAGCTTAAGATCAGAAACGGCTTCTCAATACTAGCTAGTATGGTGATGCTCACCTGGAGGTATAACCCGACTTTCACTTTATTTTTGCTTGGAACATTATTCCTACTACCAGGCCTCTACTTCGACCTTTACGTAGTGGTGAAATACCTGACGACTGGGGTCATCCACCATGTAAGAGCCTTGATGGGCGCTATCTTCACCACTACAGGTGTTGTGAGCCTAGGACTAGCCATCTCTGTCTTCTACTTGAAGAGGATGGAGATCAGGTTGATGAGGAGGATATCCCAGGCATGCTCACATCGTCCCCCTGAAAAAAGTGGTCTCTAAATAACGTTTTTATTCTTAAGGATTGTGATGAATTAAGAGGGATTGATATGAGCAGGGATCAGGTTGTCGGCTGGGGTCTCGTAGCTGTTAGCATCATAGTGATCGCCGTCTACGGGTATATACTTTTCGCAACACCCTACGCCTTCCAGCTCCTCCAATTGACTGCGATAATAGCTGTAGCAGGCGTATTCGGGATTTTAGCGTGGATTGGCTACACGCTTGCCACAACACCGCCCCCTAAACCCATCGAGGAGATTGAGAAGGAGATTGAAGAGGAGTTGAAGAAACTAGAGCAGGAGAAGGCGGGGCAAAAACAGGGGTAGAAGCCGGTTTTAACATGGTCTCGAGCAACCTAATAGTATTTTTGATGGGTCATGGAAAACGTAAAAAGCCCTGCTATCCGTAGAAAGAGCTGGGTGATGAGTTACTCCCGGTTTGATCGGTGAAGAAAACTTACCTGGCTGAAAATAGACTATGCTCCGGAGCTCTAGAGGGTTCTCAGCCTGGGTTCAACCATCTTCTCAATAGCTAGCCCCACTAGGACGAAAGCAAGGCTTGTAATCGATATTAGGAGTCCCGGCGGTACAATCCACCACCAGACATCATATCTATTGGAGTCTCTCGCCCTACTCAACACTGCACCCCAGGTCGGGTAACCCGACCTGATCCCTAAGACGCTTAAGCCTGCCTCAGTGAGGATGGCAGATGGGACTGAGAACACCATTGAGGCTACGCCGTAGGCAGCTACCTGGGGTAGTATGTGCTTCATTATCACCCTGTTGTTGCTTGCGCCTAGTGCAAGGGCCGCCTCAATGTACGGCTCCTCCTTTATGCTCAGCGTCATCGTCCTAACCGTTATGGCGAGACCGCCCCAGCCGAAGACTATCAGGACGACGATTATTGTCATGAGGATCATGAACGGGTTGTTAACGAACACTAGCTCCGCTATCTGGCCCAGCAGTATCAGGATTGGAAGCAAGGGTATGTTCCCGATGACGTCTACAGTCCTCTGTATGGCCTCGTCAACGTACCCGCCGTAGTAGCCGCTTATAACCCCGAGCACCAGGCCTATGAGCGTTGTAGCGATAGCCGCTGTCAAGCCGATCGCCATCGCGACCGGGAAACCATAGTATAGTATGACAGCTAAGTCCCTACCGATATCGTCTGTCCCCAACAAACCGTAGGCGGACCCCTTGAAAATTATCCTCACGGAACTTACTGGTAGCCCGGGTAGCCGTGTTAGAGGTGCTTCCGTAGAATACGACACTATCACCTGGGCTACGTAGCTACCCGTCAGTGGCTGAGTCTGGATGTCGATGTTGTAGTATTTTGTCGTCGTCTCGAGATCGCTTATGATTTTCGAGAGCGAGCTCATAGATGAAGATAGAGTGGTGGACTGGTTTGCTGAAAACGTGTTGTAGGCAATAGACATAGCGTAGGCCTGGGTGAGGTTCCCTAGAGCGGAGTAGAGGTAGGGTATCATACCTGAGGGTGTCCTAGCGTTTAAGGCTGCCTGGAGACTGCTTAGAGCGTTGCTTAAACCCGGTTTAACCGCGTTTGCGCCCGGCGCGGTCTCGGGGAGGCTCTTCAGCACTGAGTCGACCTGCTGGTAGATAGGGGTTATATCCGAGGATATGTTTCCTAGGGAGACTTTTATCACTAGTTTTCCGAATATGTAATATTGTGGGAAGCTCCTCATCAATGTAACAATTTCATTCATGATGCCAAGCCTAACCACGGAGAGGAGGGTAGTATTACTGCCCACCACCTCAGCTAGCTGGGTTTCATTGATGTACCTGGCTCCTAAGGCCTGACCAACCCCGCCATAGTTCGTTAAACTGAGCTTTACATCCATCCTAGTATACCAGCCCGATACGTTTGATATAGTCGGCGACGTGGTTGCCAGGGTTAGGGTTAGGTTGTCTGGCCTAATGAGTATAAATGTTATAGTCGGGGAGATCACCTTCACAGTGTTATTTGCCTGGATGCTGAAGATTGCCGCACCCAGGACTTTAGCAGTGACGTCCTGGGGGTACTGGGGCTGGGTGAGCTCGTATTTCGCTGTGTAGTTGTAGTACATGAACCCAGCCTGCTCACCCGACGATACAGGCTTCGTTAAAGCGCTCACGCTCTGAGGTGCCACAGGCTGGCCGAGGTAGCTCACCCACTCCGGGGGAACCAGCATCGGGTTTTCATCCCAGTAGGCGGGGCTCTCCCACATTGCCAGCAGGTTAGACGGCATTGTGACGGTCGCCGCAACCGATACGCCTACCAGGAGGATGAGCAGGATGAGGCCTACCTTGCCTGTACCGTAGCTCCAGATCTCCTTGAGGCCATCCCAAAGGGGTCTGATATATCTCTGCGAGATAGTTTTTGACATTGAGACCTGCCTGGAGGCCATCCACACCACCTCTACCTGTACCTAACTCTTGGGTCAAGGTAGATGTATAGGATCTCCAGGATCAACCTCGCCAGGATATATACTAGAACCAGGATGAAGAACACGCCCATGACGGTATTAACATCGCCGGTTGTAATAGCCGCGTATGTTAGAGTACCCATCCCGGGCCAGTCGAAGATAGACTCGGTGATTATTAGGCCGCCTAGGGATCCTGCTAGGGCTAGTATAACGTATGTTACTATAGGCGGCGCCATCACTCTCACAATGTACTTCCTCGCTATATCTTTCTCCGGCAACCCCTTGGCTTTGGCGACCACCACGTAGTCCTCTCTAACAATCCTCAGCACCATGGCTCTAATAGAGTACAGCCAGGTGCTTAGAAAGGCTATGACAAGCGTTATCACTGGGAGAGTAGCATACCAGGCTATGTACGCCGTGTTAACCAATGGGTTGTCCCAGTAGCTGTTTATATAGGTCATTAGAGCCCTGTAGTTCGTTGGGAAAATCCTCATCGTGTACCCGAAAACCGAGAGAAATATCATGGCAAGCCACCAAACTGGTACAGCGTTGAATAAAGCCGCGTAGCTCACGATCACCTTATCCCAGACCGAGCCATGCTTATATGCTATACGGGGTGCTAGAGGCAGGGCGATGACGGCGCAGATTGCCTCGGCGAGCGTCGCCATTAGTATTGTCCTGGGTAGAACCCCTGCTATAACTGTGATAACGGGCTGGGGCGGGAGTTTACCCACTAAAGCCGTTATACCCTCCTGGTTAGTGTACCCGAAGTCGAATTTGAGGCTGTTGAACACGAGCTTCCACATCCTAATGTAAGGCGGGACAGGGTTGCCGTTCGCGTCTATTAAACCATAATACTCCTCCCAGTAAAAGGTCATCTGGTTCTTGTAGTTCTGGATATCTGCTGGTGTTGCCCCGGGGTGTGTTCTGATAAATGCCTGTATATCCGCCTGGACATTTTGTATAACAAGAGCCTGGTATATCTTCTGCGCGAAGCCTGTTCCCTCCAGTATTACTGCTGTCAGTATCACTATGAGGATGAACGCTATAGTCAGCAATATAGCCCTCCTCACTATAACTCTTCCAGCACCCGGCATCTCAACTCAACCTCACACCGTTTAATATAGGGATTTGGTAGGAGTATTTATACGTATTCCCTAGGTGGGAGAGTATCTACGTGGGTTAAAAAATATATTTTATAATAATTTTGAGAGCCAGGCCTCTACTTCTTTCTAACTAGTGCGATTCCTCCCAATATTAGGGTTATTACTACGAGGCCTAGTGTAGCGTACACCAGGTTTTGCAACGTTGACACCTGGCTCTTCAAAGCCTCCACGTCGCTGGATGTTGCGACACCCTGCAACGTGGTCTGGACGCTCGCCAGCGTGCTCTTAATTGACGATACGTCGCTTGACAGCGAGGATAGTTGGTTGCTAGTCGAGCTCTGGAAGTTCGCTAGCGAGCTTTGAGTCGCATTAGCAATATCGGCTAGGCCTTCTAGAATAGATGCCACACTCTGGATCTGCTCTTTGATAAAGCTTGTCAAGGATGTGTTCAACGTGGACATCTGTTGGTTTAGATTGCTTATTTTCGTGTAGATGTCGTTAATACTCTGGTTGAGTGCGTTTGACAACCTGCTGATAGCCTCCTGGTTCAATGAGTTCATGTATTGTAGTGCCTCAGCTGTTGAAGCAGTGGCCAGCTCAACCCTCCTCATATCAGGTACAGCAATTACATCAGAGTAGGCTAGCAGTATCAAGTAGTATGTTGACTTGTAGTCGAGGTTGGTGGTGAAGTTCTCTGGGAGGGTTATCTGGAATGCCGTGTCGTTGATCTGCTGGGCGTAGTCTGCCACCAGGATATTGCCGGCTGCATCCTTAATTATGTACTCGAGGTGTAGTGGCGGAACACCGTTGACGGTTACAGTTATGTTGGCTGGGCTACCGGGGAGTATCTTGTCTGGGATAACCGATGAGAGAGTGTACCCTCCGATGAGGGTTGTAATCGGCTTCCCGAAGTACCAGTCTCCCTTCTTGAACGGGTATGTTGGATCCCTGAAAGCCTGGTACACTGCCTGCTGGGCGTCCTTATCGAACTTGACCAACATGAATGGGCCTTGGCTTATCCACGCGTTGCCGTAAGTGTTGATCCAGTTCAGGTCTGCCTGTATCCTCGCGTTCCACTCATCCATTGTCAGGAAGCCGTCCGCGTAGGCGTTGGCCTTCTGGAACACTGTCTGGTTGTTCAAGTATGTCTGCAAGGTATCTTTAACTAGCGCCACGTGGTCTGGGTATACTAGGCTGAACCACTGGTATCCCTTCCTCTGGTATAAGACGAGGTTTGTCTGGTTCCTCTGGTCTAAGGCCAGCTGCCAGGTCACAGTGTGTATTTCAAGCGGGTTAGCTACACCTGCCGCAGCAGCCATTGATGCGATGTAGTTGGTGTCGAAGAACCAGTAGTCTATGTAGACTATCAACCTCTTGTTCTGCGCGTCGAATACGAGGCCTTTTATCAAGCTTAGAGTGGGTTGCAGGTTGCTCGCTATCCTCGGCTCCAAACTGCTGTACACGGGGTCGAATGCTATGTCGAACGAGTAGGCCCACACCGCTGCTACATCAGCCATTGTGATCGTCATACCGTTGTGCCATTTAGTCCCAATCAGCTTGCTGAGGTCGAATATCACCATGCTCGTAGCCTTCGTCCCATTGGGTACTGGCACCCACTGCTTTGAGTTAACATCCCACATCACAGCGTTGGATGGGACATCCAGTTTACCTGTGGGCCCAGCCGTGTTAACGATATAGCTGGTTCTGAAGGGTATGGGCTCGCCGTTGAACGGGTGGTTCCATACCATGGGGTCGTATGTGGCGTATAGCTGGTCGAAGTAGTAGACGCTCTGGAAGCCACCCCAGTAGTTCCACGCGTCACCAGCTGTGTACACCCATAGGTGGCCTATAGTGAGAGACGACTTGCCAGGAATGAAGGCTTCTCTAACGTTCCATATGCCTCTCAGCCCAGCACCTAGATCCAGTGTTATACCCTGAACCTGGCTTGTTGTAACCCACGTGTCTAGCCTTGTGGCTATCCATATTCTAACCGACTCCTGGATTATCATCTCGGTTGCCTGTCTATATAATTGTGTAAACTCGGCTTGGCTTGTGAAGTTACCCATGTATATTCTCGTAGTCAGGTCATCTATCGTGGAGTTCTGGTAGTTCCAGAAGCTCGGCTCCTGCCAGCCAGGCATGTAGCCGAACCATGGTGCGCCGTACTGCGCTATACTACTAGTATCCCACTTTGTTACACCTCCCTTACCCCAGCCCTCTGTGTAGATGTGCCACTGGAACTCCATTGGATCTGTACCATAGACGGTGTTGATAGCGTCTGTGAACCTCATGGGTAAGATGTTCACGTTGAAGCCGAGGAGCTTCAGGTCTGTGGCGATCATGTTGCCTATATCATACCTTTCATCCTCGATTCTAATAATGAAGTTTATCGTTATCGGTTTACCGCCGTAGTACCATGTTCCTCCAACTTTTTGTGCACCCACGGCTGTCAGCGCGTTTGTTATAATACTGTCAGCGTAGGAGGGGTCGTACCTGAACTCATATTTAGCTACTATGTCAGCGATGATAGTGTACGTCGGGTCGTACTGGCTTAGGAAAGTGTACATTGGTACACCGAAGCCCTTGAGAATCTGGGATACAACGGTATCCCTGTCCACGAGGTAGTTCATAGCCCACCTAACAGCCTTAAACGCAAACGGGTTTATGCTACTCGTGTTGGGGTTGGCGCCCAACTCGACTATGGTCTGGTTGCCTTGTACACTGAACCCGACTATAGCCGCCAGAGGGACGCCCAGGGCTGCTGCAGCCTGCTTAATATTGAGTGTACCATTCAGCGTCACAACCGAGACAGGCGCTGGATTGAGAATCAAGTCCATTAAACCAGCAGGGGCCTGCCATAAAGTCGCGTTGGGGACGCTCTGCTGTATCTGCTGCGCCTGTAGAGGCCTCAGAGCATAGTAGTACATGTCTATCTGCCCGCTCCCAATAGCGTCTGGAACCTGCGATAAGTCCACTCTTGTGAATGTGATCTGGTCGGATGCTGGACCAGGCTGGGTTGCCTGGGCGCTCCCGATATTAGATACTACTGGGATTACAGCTGTTAGAACTACAACTAGTAGGACGAGAGAGAGTTTTCCAAGCAACTTCATGTACTGCACCTAGGTTATTGAAGTATGCCTTGACTATATAAATGTTTCCACATAAGT